>NZ_JAZDCX010000010.1:0-259240 GCF_036323805.1 Streptomyces rubellus | reverse complement strand
TGGCGCTGCTGCTCACCGACCGCTCCGGTGGGGGCGGCGGGCGCCGGGGCACCGCCCCCGACCTCGCCGAACTGCTCCCCCAGTGGCTGGCCGCCGCCAACGCCCACGGCTACCGGGCACCGGCCGAGCAGCTGCCCGCCCTGCTGGACGCGGCCCGCGCCCGGACGGATCTGCGTTCCCCGGTCCTGGCCCTGGGCGGGCCCCGGGCGCTGTGGCTGGCGCGGCTCAACCCGGACTGGCGGTTCGCGCTGCGCGGCCGGACCGACCGGGGCCCCGGTCTCCCGGCGGCCGGCCAGGACGGCCGGTCCGGCGCGGCGGGAACGGCAGCGGACGCGGCGGGCGGCGCGGACGGCACGGACCGGGCCGCCGTCCGGCGGCTGTGGGAGGAGGGCCTGTTCGCCGAGCGGTCCGCGCTGCTGGTGTCGCTGCGGCGGCACGATCCGGCGGCGGCCCGTGAGCTGCTGGCCGGCACCTGGCCCACGGAGCGGGCCGAGGACCGGCTGATGTTCCTCGACACCCTGCGCGAGGGCCTGTCGCCGGACGACGAGGAGTTCCTGGAGCAGGCGCTGACCGACCGCAGCCGCACGGTCCGGGCCACCGCCGCCGAACTGCTCTCCGCGCTGCCCGCCTCCGCGCTCGCCGCGCGGATGGCGGTCCGGGCCCGGGCCTGTGTCGCCCCGGACCACACCGGCGGAGCGGTCCGGCTGGCGGTCGAGGCGCCGTACGAGTGCGACGCGGGCATGCAGCGCGACGGTGTGGCGCCCAGGCCGCCCGCCGGGCGGGGCGAGCGGTCGTGGTGGCTGTCCCAGGTGGTGGAGGCCGCTCCGCTGGACACCTGGGCCGGGCACCTGGGCGGCCGTACGCCCGCCGAGATCACGGCCCTGCCGGTCGCCGACGACTGGGAGCAGGAGCTGCACGCGGCCTGGGCCCGGGCCGCCGTGCGCCAGCGGGACGCCGCGTGGGCGCGTGCCCTGCTGGGGAAGCCGTCCGCCCCGATGGCGACGGTGCCCGGCGATCCGGCCAAGCTGCTGACCGTGCTGCCCGCGCGGGAGCGGGCGGAGTGGGCGGCGGAGTTCATAGCCGCCCACGGCCTGTCCGAGGCGTTCCGGGTGCTGGGGGTCTGCGCGGTTCCCTGGGCCGAGCCGCTGGGGCGCGCGGTGGTGGACGCCCTGGAGATCGCCCGGGACGCGGGCAGCTACCCGTGGAGCTTCAGCGGGGTGATGGGGCTGGCCGAGCGCTGTCTGGACCCGGCGCAGGCCGACCGGCTCGCCCCGCTGACCGCCGTCCCGGACGAGCCGGAGGACGGCTCACCGGGCGCGGGCGGCTACTGGGCGGAGGCGTTCCAGCGGCTGGTGGCCACACTCCGGCTCCGCGCCACGATGCTCGGGGAGCTCGAGCCGGGCCGGGGCCCGGAAGAGGGTCCGGGGGAGGAAGGGGAGGGAGAGGGGACGGCTCAGGCCGCCACCGACCCCACATGAGAGCGGACCCACTCCACCACCTTGCCGGTGGGGGCGCCGGGCGTGAAGATCTCGGCGACGCCCTGGGCCTTGAGCGGGGGGATGTCGTCCTCGGGGATGATGCCGCCGCCGAAGACCTTGATGTCCTCCGCGTCACGCTCGCGCAGCAGCTCCAGCACCTTGGCGAAGAGCGTGTTGTGCGCACCGGAGAGGATGGACATGCCGATCGCGTCGGCGTCCTCCTGGATCGCGGTGTCCACGATCTGCTCGGGCGTCTGGTGCAGGCCGGTGTAGATGACCTCCATACCTGCGTCGCGCAGTGCCCGCGCGATCACCTTGGCGCCGCGGTCGTGGCCGTCGAGCCCCGGCTTGGCGATGACCACGCGGATCGGACCCGACACACCCATGACTGCCTCCCATGACGACTGCGGTCCGGCTCGCCCGACCGACCGCTTCGGGCGGGTCCGGCACGTTCCGGCAAGCGGTACTGGTGAACGAACGTTATCGCCAGCATCGCGTACCCGTCCGTTTCACCGTAAGGAGGGAGGGGGAAATCACATCCGGGACTTCCCGGCGGCGTCCCTCCGGGCCCGTCCCGCCGGGCGCCGCGACCGGGCATCGCGGACGTACGGCCCGGCCGGGCGCGCGGAGAAACCGAGAACGCCGAGAACGCCGAGAACACAGTGACCGCAGAGCCGCACCATCACCGCGCCACAGCCGCCGCGGCGCCGCACCACGCGCCGGTGCGGCGGTCCCGGCCCGGTGTCCGTTCAATATCAGATTGACGTCCGGCCCGCATCATGGCCGCCCGGAGGGGCACACGGACGGATATGTCCGGTGTGCGCCACCAGGGGAGGTTGTCGGCCGTGAAGGTGATGAAGGCGCTGCCCCTGGTCTCCGGAGCGCTCTCCGGGATCTTCTCCGGCGCGCTGCCGCTGTCGCTGGTGCCCCTGGCGCCGCGCGGGCTGCGGGCCGCGGCGCTGGAGGCGGCCTTCCTGGCGGGGCGCACCCTGCTCTACCCGGTCGGCATGGCCCAGGAGCGGTACGTCCCGGCGCGGGTGACGGAGGAGGACGGCTGCCGCGGCACCGCGGGCCGGATCCCCCGGAGCCGGGCGGGCCGGGACCACCCGCCCGTACTGCTGCTGCACGGCTTCATCGACAACCGTTCGGTGTTCACCCTGCTGCGGCGCTCCCTGGCGCGCAACGGCTGGCGCGACATCTGCGCGCTCAACTACTCCCCGCTGACCCGTGACATCCGGCATGCCGCCGAGCGGCTGGCGGAGTGCGTCGAGGAGATCTGCGAGGGCACCGGCCGGAGCCGGATCGACGTGGTCGGGCACAGCATGGGCGGCCTGATCGCCCGCTACTACATCCAGCGCATGGGCGGCGACGCCCGGATCCGCACCCTGGTGACCCTCGGCACCCCGCACTCCGGCACCCGGGTCGCGCCGCTGGCGTCGGCGCACCCCATCGTGCGCCAACTCCGCCCGGACTCCGAGGTGATCGAGGAACTGGCCCGGCCCGCACCGGGCTGCCGCACCCGCTTCGTGGCCTTCTGGAGCGATCTGGACCAGCTGATGGATCCGGTGGAGACCGCCCGCATCGACCACCCGGATCTGGACGTCTGCAACGTACGGGTGCGCGGCCTGGGGCATCTGGCGCTCCCCGCGCACTGGGAGGTGGCCGCCGACATCAGGGAGAAGCTGACCACCGGAGCGCGGCCGGGACGGCCGGCCGAGGGCTCCGCCGGGGCGGCCTGACGAGCGGAGTGGCCTGACGGGCGGGGCGGCCCGGCGGACCCGGCCCGGGAGCCCTCCGGCGAGGGGCCGCGCACCCGGGACCGCGGCACGCCGGAACACCGCGGGCAGCGGAACCGGAATCCCGGACGACGACGGGCGGGACCGGGGCCGGCGGGCCCCCGAGACGGGTCCACGACTCCACCAGATTCGAACAACATTCGAACCTCAGACCAAGTACTGGTATGCAGTCCGCCGAAAGACGGCCGTATGCCCGTTTCCGTGCCCCGGAAAACCTGTTGAAGATTGTCGCCGTCGCATACCCCCGGGTACAGTCGCCGCACTGCTCCGCCCCTGTTGTCGAGGCGAAAGTGAAGTTGGTGGTGAACGACCGTCACCCGTCGGGAGTTTCAACCCCGGCCGACCCCGCTGCCGACTCCTCCTACGGTCCCTACGGCTCCCCCTACGAGCCCTGTGAGACCTACGGGCAGTCGCCGTACGGCGACCACGGGCAGCAGGACACCTCGTACGGCTACGCCACCGGCACCTTCGGCACCCCCGTGAGCGCCTACGGTGACAGCGACCCCCTCTTCGGCCCCCTCCCGGGCGACACGCCCGCGGCGCCCACCGCCTGCGGCACCGGACACGGCGGCTCCTGGTACACCGCCACCGGTTACGACGCCCACGCCGACCACTCCGGCACCGCCTCCTGGGCCTCCGTTCCGGCCCAGGCCACCGCCTCCCCGGAGATGTCCGGCCAGTCCTGGCCGGACACCGGCTACGGCACCGGCTCCTACGGCGGGGAGCCCTACGGAGCGCCGGGTGCCCCCACCGACGGGACCTGGGACGCCGGCACCGGCCGGTACCCCGGGTACGACGGCCACACCGACCCCCTCGCCACCGGCTGGGACGACCTCGCGGACCGGCCCGAGGACCGTGCCGGGCACCCGGTCCCCCACGAGCACGGGCACGACTACGCACAGGCCGGGTACGAGCAGTCCGGATACGACTCGCCGGACACGGCCGGCGCGGCCGGCTTCCCCGGCGGGACCGACGGGGCGGAAGCCGAGCACGGCACCCCACACGGCCCGGACCGTCCGAAGGCCCTCGACGGCCACGAGGACGCCGGCGCCGAGGACACCACCGCCGAAGGCGAGGACGTCGGCGACGGCCCCGCCGGGCCGCGGGGCTCCAGGAGGGCGGAGCGGCCCGGACCGCCGGCCCCGCGCGCCGCGGGCTCGCGCCGCCGCCGTTCCGCGCGGCCGAAGCGTTCCGCGCTGCTGACCGTCGCCGTGCCGTCCGCGTGCGTCATGGGGGTGACGGCCGTGGCCGCCGCCTCCGTCAGCGATGTCGGCGAGGCCGACGACAACACCGCCCAGGCCGCCGCCGACGCCACCTCCGTCAAGTCCACCGCGGCCAACCGGAAGCTCGACACCCAGCTCGCCAGCCTCTCCGACGAGGCCGAGAACTTCGCCGGCCGCGCCAGCCGCACCCAGGAGCGCATCGACCTCAAGCAGCGCCAGGAGCTCGAGCGCAAACGCAAGGCGGAGGAGGCGGCACGCAAGGAGGCCATGCGGCCCAAGTTCGCGCTCCCGGTCGCCCAGCACGGGCTGAGCGCCTACTACGGGCAGGCGGGCCTCAACTGGATGTCGGTGCACACCGGCATCGACTTCCCCGTCAGTTACGGCACCCCCGTGCGGGCCGCGACCGACGGCATGGTCCGCACCCAGTTCGACGGCTCCTACGGCAACATGGTGATAGTGACCGCCCCCGACGGGACCGAGACCTGGTACTGCCATCTGAGCAGCACCCGCATCCGCTCGGGCGCCGTGAAGGCGGGTGACGTCATCGCCTACTCCGGCAACTCCGGCAACTCGACCGGTCCGCACCTGCACTTCGAGGTGCGGCCGGGCGGCGGTTCGGCCATCGACCCGCTGGCCTGGCTCCGCTCCAAGGGCCTGGACCCGACCTGACCCGCCCCGACCCGCCCGTACGGGGCCCGGCGGTCCGGGACCCGTACGGCTCGGGGGCCGCCCCCGGCGGCCCCCTCGGCGGACTCCCGGCCGCCGCTCAGCCGCTCGGCCGCTCGCTCAGAGCTTCTCCACCGGCGCGTAGCGCAGCAGCAGCCGCTTCGGCCGCTCGTCGCCGAAGTCGATCGTCGCCTCGGCGTTGTCCCCGCTGCCCTTGACGGCCACCACCCGGCCGAGCCCGAAGGTGTCGTGCGTGACCCGGTCCCCGACCTCCAGGGACACGGCCGCCCGCTCCTTCGCCCGGCCCGTGGCGAAGCCGCTCGGACCGGGCCGCCGGGCGGCGGCCGTCGCGTCCGACACGGCCGAGGCCGCCGCCGCCAGCATGGACGTCGCCGACGCCCCCCGGCCGGCACCGCCGCGCCCGGACGCCCCGGCCGTACCGCCCGTGCGCTTCCACCGCAGGTACCGCTCCGGGATCTCCTCCAGGAAACGGGAGGGCGGGTTGTAGGAGGGCTGGCCCCAGGCGCTGCGCATGGCCGAGCGCGTGAGGTAGAGCCGCTCCCGGGCCCGGGTGATGCCGACGTACGCCAGCCGCCGCTCCTCCTCCAGTTCCTTGGTCTTGCCGAGGGTGCGCAGGTGCGGGAAGACGCCGTCCTCCATCCCGGTCAGGAAGACGACCGGGAACTCCAGGCCCTTGGCGGTGTGCAGGGTCATCAGCGTGACGACCCCGCCGTTCTCGGCATCCTCGTCCGGGATCTGGTCGGAGTCGGCGACCAGCGCCACCTGCTCCAGGAAGTCCGCGAGCGTGCCGGGGTTCTCCGCGCCGCGCTCCTGCTCGAACTCCAGCGCCACGGCGGCGAGCTCCTGGAGGTTCTCCACCCGGGTCTCGTCCTGCGGGTCGCTGGACGCCTGGAGCTCGGCGAGGTAGCCGGTGCGCTCCAGGACGGCCTCCAGCACGGTCGCCGGCCCGGCGCCGGACTCCACGACCGTCCGCAGGTCCTCCAGGAGGGCGTTGAAGCGCTTGACGGCGTTGGCCGAGCGGGCCGCCATGCCGTACGCCTCGTCGACGCGGCGCAGCGCCTGCGGGAAGGTGATCTTCTCGCGCAGCGCCAGGGCCTCGATCATCGCCTCGGCCCGGTCCCCGATGCCGCGCTTGGGCACGTTGAGGATGCGGCGCAGCGGCACCGAGTCCTCGGGATTGGCCAGCACCCGCAGGTACGCCAGGATGTCGCGGACCTCCCTGCGCTCGTAGAAGCGCACCCCGCCCACGACCCGGTACGGCAGCCCGACGCGGATGAAGACCTCCTCGAAGACCCGGGACTGCGCGTTGGTGCGGTAGAAGACGGCGACGTCGCCCGGCTTCGCCGTCCCGGCGTCCGTCAGCCGGTCGATCTCCTCGGCGACGAACTGCGCCTCGTCGTGCTCGGTGTCGGCCACGTAGCCGGTGATGGTCTCGCCCGCGCCGGCGGCGGTCCACAGGTTCTTCGGGCGGCGGTTCTCGTTCCGCTCGATGACGGCGTTGGCGGCGGAGAGGATGGTCTGCGTGGAGCGGTAGTTCTGCTCCAGCAGGATGGTGGTGGCGTCCGGGTAGTCCTCCTCGAACTGGAGGATGTTGCGGATGGTGGCGCCGCGGAAGGCGTAGATCGACTGGTCCGCGTCACCGACCACGCACAGCTCGGCGCGCCCCTCACCGGGACCGCCGCTCCCGTCGCTCTCCCCGTCCACCCCGACCAGTTCCCTGATCAGGGTGTACTGGGCGTGGTTGGTGTCCTGGTACTCGTCGACCAGGACGTGCCGGAAGCGGCGGCGGTAGTGCTCGGCGACGTCGGGGAACGCCTGGAGCAGGTGGACCGTCGTCATGATGAGGTCGTCGAAGTCCAGGGCGTTGGCCTCGCGCAGCCGCGACTGGTACAGCGCGTACGCCTCGGCCAGCGTCTTCTCGAAACCGTCGGCAGCCTGCCCCGCGAAGTCCTCCTCGTCGATCAGCTCGTTCTTCAGGTTCGAGACCTTGGCGCTGAACGACTTGGGCGGGAAGCGCTTGGGGTCCAGGTCCAGGTCACGGCAGACCAGCGCCATCAGCCGCCGGGCGTCGGCGGCGTCGTAGATGGAGAAGCTGGAGGTGAAGCCCAGCTTCTTGCTCTCGCGGCGCAGGATGCGCACACACGCGCTGTGGAAGGTGGAGACCCACATCGCCTGGGCGCGCGGGCCGACGAGCTGCTCGACGCGCTCCTTCATCTCGCCCGCGGCCTTGTTGGTGAAGGTGATCGCGAGGATCTGCCCGGGGTGCACGCCGCGCGCGCCCAGCAGATGGGCGATGCGGTGGGTGAGCACCCGGGTCTTGCCGGAGCCGGCGCCCGCCACGATCAGCAGGGGCGAGCCGGTGTGCGTCACGGCCGCGCGCTGCTGCTCGTTCAGCCCCTCCAGCAGTGCCTCCGGGGCGACGACGGGCCGGGGTGCGCCGTTGCGGTAGTGGGCGTCGCGGGCCGCGCCGTCCGCGAAGGTGCCCGCGAAGAGATCCTCCGGGACGTCCTCGTCCGGGGGCGCGGGCGTCTCCTCGGGGCCGGGCGGCGGCTCCTCGTCCCCGGGAGGGTCGAGGTCGGCCAGGAAGCTGTCGTCGAAGAGGCTGCTCATCGTCGAAGAGTCTAGGCCGCCGGACCGTCCGTGCGGCGGGCGCTCCCGCACACGCCCCGCACATGCCCGGCCGGGACGGCCGCTTCTAGGATGGCCGTCATGACCGACGCCTCCGCCCACTCCGGCGATCCCGTACCGCGCCCGCGCCCGGACGCGGAGCTGCGCGCCTCCCACGACGACCGGGAGGCGGTGGCCGAGCGGCTGCGCGAGGCGGCCGGTGACGGCCGGATCGACCTGGCGGAGCTGGAGGAGCGGCTGGAGAAGGCGTTCGCCGCGAAGACCTACGGCGAACTGGAGCCGCTGACCGCGGACCTGCCCGGCGCCGGAGGAGGCCCGGTGGCCGGTCCGGAGGAGCCGGTCGTGCTCAGGTCGAACATCGGGGAGCTGCGGCACACCGGTCACTGGGTGGTGCCCCGTCACCTCGTCGTCAGGACCAGGCTGGGCGGCGCCCGGATCGACTTCACGGCGGCGGAGTGCCGCCACCGCGAGGTGCTGCTGGAGCTCGACGCGGGGATGGGCGACGTCACGGTCATCGTGCCGCGCGGCTGGTCGGTGCAGACCCATGAGGTGACGGTCGCGCTGGGCCACGTGCGGAACCGCGCCAACGGGGTGCCCGAGCCGGGTGCGCCGACGCTGCGGGTCACGGGCCGGGCCGGAGGCGGGACGGTGACGGTGCGCCACCCGTTCCGCTGGCCCGGCCGCCGCTCCTCGCGCGGCTGATCCGGTATCCCTCCTCGTCCCTCCTCCCGAGCCCCGCGCCACCGGTGTTGCCGGAGCGGCCGGCGCGTACCACACTTGAGGGCGAAAGGCGCAAAAACCGCGAAACCACAGAAAAAGGGGCATGGCGCGAGCGCGGCTCCCCGCACCCTCCTGTGCCCCCGTCCCGCCCCACGAGCGGCAGAGGGGCAGACCCGTGGACAACACCGACAACACCGGTACCGCCGACAGGCAGGTGAAGATCTTCCTCTCCGAGGAGGAGGGGGACCCCGAGGAACTGCAGGAGCTGGCCGGCCGGCTCCGCCGGGAGCTGCTGCGGCTCGACGTGGCCGATGTGCGCCCGCTGCCGGGCGCGGCCCCGCCACCGGGGGCCCGGGCCTTCGACGTGGTCGAGGCCGGGGCGATGCTGGTGACGCTGGGCGAGTCGGCCACGATGCTGCGCGACCTCGTCACCGTGGTCCGCGGCTGGCGGCACCGGGAGAGCCAGACCGGCCCGTCCGTACGGGTGGAGGCGGACGGCAACGTCCTGGAGATCACCGACGCCTCACCGGACCAGCTCGCGAGCACGCTGGAGGTCTTCCTCGGCCACCGCTCCCCCGCCGGTCCCGACGCGGACGACCGGTCCACACCCGCACCACCGGCCTCCCGGGCGGAGCCGTGAGCGCCTCCCGGTCCGGTTCCCGGCCCGCCGCGCGTTCGGCCCTGGTCGTCGCCAACGACGACTACCGGGACGAGGGACTGCGCGGCCTGCTGTCGCCGTCGGAGGACGCCGTGGCGCTCGCCGGGGTCCTCGGCGACCCGCGGATCGGCGGTTTCGACGTGCGGGTGGTGCGCAACGAGCCCTCGCACTCGATCTCGATGCACATCGAGGACTTCTTCGCCGACCGCAAGCCGGGCGACTCGCTGGTCCTGCACTTCTCCGGCCACGGCCTGAAGAACGCCTCCGGGGACCTGTTCTTCGCCGCCCCCAACACCATCCCCCAGCGGCTGGCCTCCACGGCGGTGGCCGCGGACTTCGTACGGCGCTGCATGGCGGCCTGCCGGGCCCGCAGCATCGTGCTCTTCCTCGACTGCTGCTACGGCGGCGCCTTCTCCCAGGGCATGGGCGTACGCGCGGCCGGGGACGTGAACGTGCTCGACGCCTTCGGCGGCGAGAAGCTGGGCGGCGGACGCGGCTGGGCGGTGATCACCGCGTCCAACTCCATGGAGTACGCCTTCGAGGGCACCGAGCTGACCGAGGGCGGGAAGCCGAGGCCGTCGGTGTTCACCAGCGCGCTGGTGGGCGGCCTGTCCACCGGCGAGGCCGATCTGGACGAGGACGGCCGGGTCTCGCTCAACGAGCTCTACGAGTACGTCTTCGACCGGGTCCGCGAGCGCAACCCCCACCAGACGCCCAGCCGGACCGTGGACCTGCAGGGCGAGGTCTACATCGCCCGCAGCGGACGGCGGAGGATCCGCGCGGCACCGCTGCCGGAGGATCTGCGCACGGCGGTGAGCAGCGAGAACGCCTACACCCGGCGCGGGGCGATCGCCGAGTTGCGGTTCCGCATGGAGAACCCCGACCTGGCGGTCGCGGCGGGCGCCCGGGAGGCACTGGCCGCACTGGCCCGCAACGACATCAGGTCCATCGCCGACGAGGCCGGCCGCGCGCTGGCCGAGGTCGCGCCGAACCCCTCCCCGGCGGTGCTCGACTTCGGCCGGGTGCCGCAGCACTCCCCCGCGCCCCACCGGACGGTCGGCCTGCCGGGACCGCCGCTGGCGCGCAGTTGCACGCCGCATCCCAAGGAGAGCTGGATCCATGTGACGGACGGCGCGGACGGACACGACGGCGCCGGCGGCGACAGCGGGAGCGGCGGGGAGGACGGGACCGTCCCCGCCGACCGGCTGGACGTCTCGGTGGACACCTCCCGGCCGGGCCCGCTGGACGGGACCCTCTCCCTGAAGGGGATCACCGGCGAGGCGGCGGTCCGGGTCCGGGCCGAGGTGGTCCCCGCGCCCACCGGACGGGGGCGGGCTCCCGCTCCGCCGCCGGCCCCGGCGCAGGCGCAGGGGCAGGGGCGGTCCGGGGCACCGGCCGCGGCACGGACCCCCGCACCGCCCGCGCAGACGCCTCCGTCCGCACCGCAGCCGATCACCCCGTCCGCATCCGTCACACCGCCCGGACCGTCCGCCCCGGCGCACTCCGGCGCCACCGCGCACGCCCGCCCCGTCCACTCCGCCCACCACCCCGGTGCGCCGCCCGGCGGTCCGCCGGCGGTACGGCGGCTCCTGCTGCCGGTGGGCGCCCTGCTGGCGTGCCTGGTGTCCGCGGTGTTCGCCGGGCAGGCCATCGCCTCCGTGGTGCGTGCCGCGCGGAACATCTCGGCGGCGATGAACCCGGCCTACGGCCGGGGCACGGGGTTCCGCTGGGCGCTGGACAGGGAACTGGACACCACCCTGTCCCTCCTGACCGCCCGCGGGGTGGGCGCCCTGCTGCTGGCCGTCCTCGCCCTGGTCCTGGCCCGCCTGGCCCGGAACGTGCTCCGCGCGACCCCGCCCGGGGAGCGGGCCGGCGGGAAGCGGACGGCGGCGACCGCCCTCACCGCACTGGCACGGGTGTCCGCCGTCCTGCTGACACTGTGCGCCGCCCTGCTCCTGATCGCCCGGTCGGTCGCCGGCGTCCTCGGCTGAACCCCGAAACCGCCGATAACGGACCGATAACGAACGGGTTTCGGGATATAACGAACACCGGCCTTCACAGCGGCCCCACAGGTGTCCTACGGTGCAGCGTCAGGCGGCCCGGCCTCCTCAGCCGGCGACAACGCCGGCACGGGCCGCCTCCGCCGAATCCGGCCGCGCGCTCCCGCGCGGCCGGAGCCGGGAACCCATGTGACGGCGGGGTGGACCGGGTCCTTCACGGCCCGTGGGCGGCCTTCCGATGTCCGCACCCCGCCGGAGCCGCCCGGCCGCCGCGCGGCGGCCGGGCGGCCGGTCCCGGCGGGCGGCCCCACGGAAGGAGCACCGCCTTGGCCGCGCACCGCAAGCCCCGTCCCCCTCTCCTGCGGGCCCCCGCCTCCCGGGGCGGAGCGGTCGGGATCACCACGGCGGCGGTGGCGTCCCTCACGATCCTCGCCCAGAGCGCCGCCCAGGCGACCCCCGAGGACGACGGACCGTCGGCCAGACCGTCGGTCGAGGAGGTCCGAAAGCGGGTGGACACGCTGTACCGCGAGGCGGGCGGCGCCACCCAGAAGTACAACGCGGCCAAGGAGAAGGCCGACAAGCAGCGCAGGAAGGTCGACCGGCTGCTCGACGAGGCCGCCGAACGCGCGGACCGGCTCAACGACGCACGGCGCGAACTGGGCGGCTACGCCACCGCCCAGTACCGCACCGGCGGGGTCTCCGGCACCGCCGTCCTGCTGCTCTCCTCCGACCCGCAGACCTTCTTCCAGCAGCAGCATCTGCTGGAGCGGATGACGGACCGCCAGCGGCAGGCCGTCGAGGACTACCGGGACCAGCGGCGGACGGCCGACCGCAAGCGCACGGAGGCGGCCGGTGAGCTGGACCGGCTGGCCGAGTCGCAGAGGAAGCTCTCGGCCACCAAGAAGACCGTCCAGGGGAAACTGGCCGAGGCCCGGAAACTGCTGGCGAAGCTGACCGCCGAGGAGCGGGCGCGACTGGCGGAACAGGAGCGCCGGCGGCAGGAGGAGGCACGCCGCAAGGCGGCGGCGGCCGCGGCCGAGCGCAAGAAGCAGCAGGAGCGGGCCGAACGGGCCGAACGCGCGAAGCAGACGGCCCCGCGGCAGACGGACACCGGAACGAGCACCGGCACGAGCACCGGCACGAGCACGGAGACCGGCACCGGCGGCACGTACGCCGCCAAGGCGGCGAAGGTCATCGCCTTCGCCGAGGCCCAGCTGGGCAAGCCGTACGTCTGGGGCGCCACCGGCCCCAACTCCTACGACTGCTCGGGGCTGACCGGGGCCGCCTGGCGCGCGGCGGGCATCTCCCTGCCGCGCACCACCTGGGACCAGGTGAAGACCGGCACGAAGGTGGAGAAGTCCCGGATGCAGCCGGGCGATCTGGTCTTCTTCTACGACGACATCAGCCATGTCGGCATCTACGCCGGCGGCGGCCAGATGATCCACGCGCCGAAGCCCGGCGCCCAGGTGCGCTACGAGTCGGTGGACCACATGCCCTTCCACAGCGCTGTCCGCCCGGCCTGACGGACAGGCCCGGCGGACCGGCGCGGAACGACGGCGCGGGACGGCGGGAGAACGTCACCACATGGTGGCGATGAGGATGTTGGCGATGGTCAGCAGGCCGACGGTGCCGAAGAGCGGGGCGGGGACCTTCTCCTCGTCCCGCTTGACGTAGACCAGGACGAGGATCACCACCAGCACGGCCAGCTTGACGGCGATCTTGACGTTGTTGACCGCCTGGTCGTCCATCTCGTTGAACCCCACCAGGAGCACACCGGTCACCAGCATGGTGAGGGCCCCGTGGAGCATCGCCGGGACGATGCGGGCCTCGCCCGCGCCCATGGCCTTCATCTGGGTCATGAAGCCGCCGAGCAGGGCGCCGATCCCGATGATGTGCAGGGCGACGAAGAAATTGATGAGTGCCTCCATGGCACGCGAGCGTATCCGGGACCGCTTCCCGCCCTCACGGCCAGGTCTCCGGTCACGCCCCGCCCCACCGCCCTCCTCCCCCTCTCCCTTCGCCCCTCTCCGGCCACCTGTTGCCCATGCGCTGAGGAATGTAGTATCTCTTATACATGAGCGAGCAGGTACACAATAGGCTGGCCATGGTGCGCGCGGAGCGGAAGGTCTCCCGGCAGCACCTGGCGGAGGCGGTCGGCGCCCACTACCAGACCATCGGCTACATCGAGCGCGGCGAGTACAACCCGAGCCTGCACCTGGCACTGCGGATCGCCGCCTTCTTCCGGCTGCCGGTGGAGGCGCTGTTCTCGCTGGAGCCGTTCCGCCCGCTCACCGACGAGGTATACGGGAGGAAGCAGACATGAGGACCGCGACCGACTACGACCGGCGCATGCTGCGCCTGATGAACGATCCGCGGCACCGGCACCTCCACGCCACCCGGGCCCGGCGCCGCGCGCTCGTCGCCGCGCACGTCGTCCTGACGGCCGCCGCGTCGGCGGCGCTCGTGCTCACCCCGGTGCACGGCTGGGCGGGGATCGCGGCGCTCCTCCCCCTGATCCTGGCGTGGTGCCTGGTCACCGGGCTGCTCAACTCCGCCACCCGCGGGCTGCTGGAGCTGCGCGCCCGGGTGCTGGACGAGCGGCAGCGCGCCGACCGCGGGCAGGCCTTCGTCCTCGCGCACCGGACCTCCCTCGCCCTCCAGCTGGCCGTGCTGCTCTGGCTGTTCCTCATCCACGACTCCGCATCCGGGGAGACGGAGGTCTCCGTCACCACCCTGACCGGAATCCTGCTCGCGCTGCTGGTGGCGCACTGGCTGCTGCCGCTGTGGGCCGCGGCCCTGTCCGCCCGGGACGAACCGGCGGACGACGAACCGCTGGAGGCCCGGAACACCTGAGACGCCCGGAGCACCCGAGAGGGCCGGCGGGGAGCCGGATCCGATCCGGTGGAACGGCTGACGGGCGGCCCCCGCCCCCCCTCACTCGTTCGGGTGAGAAGAGAGGCGGCGCCCCACCGGACCGGCCACCGGATCACCGACGGACCGCCGCTGGCCCCGCCGCCGGAGCGTTCCCCGCCGCCCGGTGCCCGCCGGCCGGACGGCGGTGCCGTGCCCCGCCCCGGGTAGGGCACAATGCCGACCCACTGCCAGTGTGTCGGCGGCTCGGGGAGAGCCGGGGAGAGGTGGGGAGAGCGGTGGCCGTGGACACGGCGCGGGACGGGACGGCGGGCACGCCGGGAGGACCGGGGCGACCGGGCGGTACGGCGGCCGGACACACCGGCGGCTGCGCCTGCTCCGACTGCCCGCACGGCGTCCGGACGGGCCGGCGCCGCGCGCTGGCCGAGTTCCGGCGGCGGCGCGACGAGCTGGCGGCGGGCGAGGGGGTGCCGCCCGCGCTGGCCCACTCCTCCGGCGCGTCCCGCCAGTGGGTTTCCGACGAACTGCTCCAGGCGGCCCACACCGTCGCCGAGCGCACCCGCGCCGAGCAGGGCCTCCGGCTGCGCGGGCGGTGGTGGCGGACCGCCGCCGCGGTCTGGGGCGCGGTCGCCGTGCTGGCGGCCGTACAGACGCTCACCGCCTTGTCCGGCGCGGGCTGGACCACCGCGCGGACGGCCGGGCTGCTGGCCGCGCTGGTCACCGCCGTGGCACTGACCGCCGCCGCCCGGCTGCACCGGGCCCGCGGCGGGGCGCTGGCACCGCTGACCGGCGAGGACAACCGGCTGTCCACCTCCCGTACGGTCGCCGCCGCCTGGGTGCTGCTGTCCGGCTACGCCGTGCTGGTGCTCGCCGTGGAGCTGGCCGCCGCCTCCGGCGCGGACGCGCGGCGCCGGCTGCTGTCGGGCCTGGATCTCGCGCACGCCGCCGGGCTGCTGACGGTCCTGGCCCTGACCTGCGCGGTGGCCGTCACCGTACGGCGGACGGTGGCCCTGCGGGTACGGGCCCAGCGGCTGCAGAAGGTGCGCGCCGACCGGCCGCGCGCCGCCGACCTGCTCACCGACGACAGCGGCCACGGCTCCTTCACGGACGTGCAGTACGTGCTGGTGAGCGGGGTGGCGCTGGTCTTCGCGGCGGTACGGCTGGCCCGCCGGCCCGGCGAGCTGCCGGACCTGCCCTGGGGGCTGGCGCTGCTGGTGGCGGTCTCGGCGCTGACGTACCTGGCCGGGAAGTACGCCGAGGGCGGCCGTCCGGTGGTGCTGTCGGTCGTCCGCTCCCGCGAGGCGGGCGATCTGGACGCGCCGATCCGCACCGGCGACGACATCGAGATCCGCGGTTCGGGCTTCGTACCGCCGGGAGCCGAGGCACCGGACCGGCTGGCGCGCACGACGGTCCGCATCGGCGCCGTCCACGTCCACGTCCCGCTGGTCCCGGTCGTCGGGGGCTTCGCCAACCCGGCCGACACCGTGCTGACCGTCCCGGTGCCGGTGGACGTCGAGCCCGGCCGGGTCGAGGTGCAGGTGATCACCGCGGCGGGTGCCGAGACCAACCGCTACACCGTCGAGGTCCAGGACTGAGCGCCCCCGCCCGCACCCCCCTCGTTTGAACGCCCCGCGCCCCGGTTCCGTAGTGCAGGACAGGGACTTTCCGCGGCGGGAGCGGGGAGAATCCGGGGACGGACCGTGGGGCCGGCACCGGACACGGGTGAGAAGGGGTGGGTGCGGATGTCTCTGCCGGATCGCGCGAGAGGCCGCGGCACACCGTCCTGGGCGGGGACGGACGACCACGGGGCGGAGGAGAAGCCGGCTGGCCTGCGGGAGAGGGCCGCCCGCCACGCGCTGCTGCCACTGCGCCTGTTCCTCGGCGTGACCTTCCTCTACGCCGGGCTCGACAAGATGACCGACCCCGACTTCCTCTCCACCGGGGGCCCCGGCTCCCTGGGCGACCTGCTCGGCAGCATCCAGGGGGCCGCCGCGCCCTGGATGCTCGACCTGGCCCAGCAGGACCCGGTGGCCTTCGGCTACGCCATCGCCCTCGGCGAGACCGCCGTCGGCCTGGGCGCCCTGGCCGGACTGTGGACCCGGCTGGCGGCGCTCGGCGGCGCGCTGATCTCGCTGAGCTTCTGGCTGACGATCAGCTGGAACGTCGGTCCCTACTACTACAGCCAGGACGCGGCGTACCTGGCGGCCTGGACCCCGCTGCTGCTGGCGGGGGCCCCGACGCTCTCCCTGGACGCGTACCTGGCGGCCCGCCGGGCCCGCAACGGGCACGGGCACGGCGGGCCGCGGCACCGGTCCTCCGGCTAGGGTCCGTCACAAGAGCGGATCCCGGTGGTGAACGGCCGTGCACCGTGGAGCGCGGCGAGTCGGCGAGCGGCTGCGACCGGTGCCTTCACCAGCGGCGCGGGACCGGTGTCAGCGGTGGCTCAGCACGTTGATCACCCGACCGTCGGGATCGCGGACGAAGAACCGCCGCACCCCCCACTCCTCGTCCTGCAAGGGGTGCACGATCTCCGCGCCGCTGTCCCGCATGACCGCGTAGGCGGCGTCCACGTCGTCCACCTCCACGCTCATGTCCGGCGTGACCGGCGCGGTCCGGTCGGCGGTCATGAGGCTGACCTGGGCCGCCGGAGTGGACGGCGAGGCGAGCGTCGTGATCCAGCCGAGGTCCATGACCTCCTCGAAGCCCAGCAGGTCGTAGAACTCCCGGTTCCTCTGCGCGGCGTCCGTCCGGAGGACGGGCACGACACGGCGAACAGCCATCGACGACTCCAAGTGGGCAGCGGTGTCTCTCGGGACTCCCCAGGAGTACTACGGCACACCCGTCTCCGCACCCGCTTTCGCGACAGACCCGGCGTCCGGCCCCGCGGCGGTCGCCGGGCGGGGGCGTCACGGCGCGTGTCCGCCGTCCGCACCGCCCCGGCGGGCGCGGGCCGCGCACCGGGCGAAGTACGTGCCGGCCCGCGCCATCCCGGCCAGCAGCAGCGCGGCGGGGACCAGCGACAGCAGGACGGGCAGCGGGACGTCCCACCGGCCGGTCGCCGCCAGGACGTACACCGGGGCGAGGACCAGCAGCGCCAGACCGAGCAGCAGCCGGGCCGGTTCGAAGGCGTGCCGCCTCACCGCGCGTCCTCCGCCGGACGCTCCTCGGCCGGACGCTCCTCGGCCGGGCGCTCCTCGGCCGGGCTCTCCTCCGCCGGGCTCTCCGCCGGCCCGGGGCGCTGCACGACGACGGCCTCGCCCACCCCGACGTGCACCCGCAGCACCAGTGTGCCGACCGGCCCGGCACCGACGGCCGGGGGCAGGGTGCGCCGTTCGCTCATCCCGACGCCGCCGCCGTGTCCCGAGTCCCGGTCGCCGGCGGCTCCGGGCCGCCCTTCCAGCCGCCAGCCGCCGACCCCGGCCTCGAGGGTCACCTCGACCACCACACCGTCGGGCACGATCACCCGCGCCTCGCCGACACCCACGTCCAGGGTGGTGCGCACGGTGCGGTCCGCCGCGAAGTCCACACCCGACAGGTCGAGGACGGCCCGGCCGCCGCCCAGGTGGTACCGCTCCTCGATCCGGTCGGCCGCCACCGGGCGCCAGGTCGTCTCGGACCACTCGGTGGTGATGTCCTTCGGCAGCACCAGCGCCCCGGCCAGCAGCGCCCCGGTGCACACGATCGTGAAGACGGTGCCGCCGCCGACCCGCCCGTAGAAGGCGCTGACCGCCGTGCCCAGCCCCAGGACGCCCAGCGCGCAGGCGAAGCCGACGGCCAGCACGGTGCCCAGCGGCCGGCCGGGCCAGGCGATCGCCGTGCCGGCGACGGCGGCGGCCAGCGCGAGCAGGAACAGCACACCGCCCAGGGAACGCTCACGCGGCGGGGCGGCGGAGGCGGCCCGGGCCGCGCCGGTTCCGTCACCGGCACCGCCGCCGGGCACGTCCCCGGCCCGCGGCCCGTGGGAGTACGCCTTCCGGGACGGCTCGTCCTCCGGGCCCCACAGATAACCGGTGTCGTACGGCCGGCCCGGCTCCCCGTCCTTGGTCAGCGGCTCCCGCCACCACGAGGGCCCGGCCGGGACGGGCGGGGCCTTCGTCTCGGGCGGCGCGTCCGCGACGACCTGCGCCGCCACCGGGTCCGCCGGTCCGTCCCCGTCCTCGGTCACGGCGGCGGCGCGGCGGCGCTGCCGCGACCAGTGGGCGGCGGCGGCCACCGCTCCGGCGAGCATCAGGGAGAACACCTGGGTGTCGTCGCCCCGGCCCATGGCGGCCAGGAACAGTCCGCTGCCGACGAGCGCGCACAGCAGGGCGCTCAGCGCGGTGCCCTCCACCCGGCCCGACAGCAGCCGCCGCGCCTCGTTCTCGTCCTCCCCCTCCAGCGGGACGAACAGCCAGGCGAAACCGTAGAAGAGCAGACCGAGTCCGCTGACGACCGAAAGCACCACGAGCGACACCCGGAAGACGACCGGGTCGAGGTCGTAGTGGCGGCCCAGGCCGCCGCACACCCCGGAGACGACCTTGTGCCGCCGGCTGCGGACCAGCCGCGGCCTCGTCCCGGACCCTGCCGTGGGATCCGCCGCGGGTGCCGCCCCCGGCGCGCTCCCCGGCGCGCTCTCCGTCGCGGTCTGGCCGCCGGGCGGCTGGGCGTCTTTCATGGCTCCCATGGTGACGTGCCCGCGGCCGGGCGGGCATCGGGGAGCGTCCCGGAGACTTCCCTGAGTTCTCCGGGGCGGTTCAGGGCCCGACCCTGATGTCCGCGCGGCGTGTTCGTGTGACGATCGTGCCATGTCCGCCACCACCCCTTCCCCCGCCGTCGAGTCGCCGCCGCAGCGCAGGCTCTACCGCAGCGCCGAGGGGCGGCTGCTCGGCGGTGTGGCGCGCGGGCTGGCCGGGCACCTGGGGGTGCCGGTCCTGTGGGTGCGGATCGTCTTCCTGGCCCTGTTCATGGCCCACGGCCTGGGCATCGCGGTGTACGCCGCCTTCTGGTTCGTCGTACCGCTGGGGACGGGCGGGGTGGACGCCCCCCGGAACATCCCCGGGAGCACCGCCCGGGAGGCCGGGCCGGGGGACGGCGGCCGCGGCGGCCGGTGGCGGTTCCTGCGCAGACCCGACAAGGGGCAGCTCCTCGCCCTGCTGGTCCTGCTGGTCGGGGCGGCGGCGCTGGGCGGCGACCTCCAGTTCGGCCGGGCCAACGCCTATGTGTGGCCGCTGGTGCTGGTCGGCGTCGGCGTCGCCGTGGTCTGGCGGCAGGCGGACGACTCGCGGCGCGCCCACTGGGCGGAGATCGGCCGCCGGCGGCGGCTGCTGCCCATCGCGCGCAGCGCGGCCGGGGCGCTCCTGGTCGGCCTGGGGATCACCGGCTTCGCCGTCACCCGGGGCCTGGGCCCGCATCTGGGCATGGTGCTCCAGGCCTCGCTGGCCGTCCTGGTGGGCATCGCGCTGCTGGCGGGCCCGTACCTGGTCCGGCTGGTGCAGGACCTGTCGGAGGAGCGCCTGATGCGCATCCGCGCCCAGGAGCGGGCCGAGGTGGCCGCCCACGTCCACGACTCCGTCCTGCACACCCTCACCCTGATCCAGCGCAACGCCGGCGACCCGCGCGAGGTGGCCCGGCTCGCCCGCGCCCAGGAGCGCGAACTGCGTGCCTGGCTCTACCGCCCGGCCGGCACCGGCAGGGACGAGGAGGAGGACGCCCCGGACACCCTGGCCGAGGCCGTGCGGAAGACCGCGGCCGAGGTGGAGGACCACCACGGGGTGCCGGTGGAGGTGGTGTGCGTCGGCGACTGCCCGCTGGACGAGCGGCTGGCCGCACAGCTCCAGGCCGCCAGGGAGGCGATGGTCAACGCCGCCAAGTACGGTGGCGAGGACGGCCCGGTGCAGGTCTTCGCGGAGGTCGAGGGGCGTACGGTCTTCGTCTCCGTACGGGACCACGGCCCCGGCTTCGACCTGGACGCGGTGCCCGCGGACCGGATGGGCGTGCGGGAGTCCATCATCGGCCGGATGCGGCGCAACGGCGGCACGGCCGTCCTGCGCGCCGCGCCGGACGGGGGCACGGTGGTGGAGCTGGAGACGGAGCGGGTGGAGGAGCAGTGACGGTGAGCGGTCTGACGAGGGGTGCGGCATGACGGAGCGGACGGCAGACACGGAGCGGGACACCGCCGGGCGCCGGGCCCGGGTCGTCCTCGTCGACGACCACCGGATGTTCCGCACGGGCGTCCGGGCGGAGATCGGCCGGACGGAGGAGACCGGCGTGGAGGTGGTCGGCGAGGCCCCCGACGTGGACCAGGCCGTCTCCGTCATCGCCGCGACCCGGCCCGACGTCGTCCTGCTGGACGTCCATCTGCCGGGCGGCGGCGGGGTGGAGGTGCTGCGGCGCAGCGCAGCGCTGCTGTCCGACCCGGAGCGGCCGGTGCGCTTCCTGGCCCTGTCGGTCTCGGATGCCGCCGAGGACGTCATCGGCGTCATCCGCGGCGGCGCCCGCGGTTACGTCACCAAGACGATCACCGGGACCGATCTGGTGAACGCGGTCTTCCGGGTCGCGGACGGCGACGCGGTGTTCTCGCCCCGGCTGGCGGGCTTCGTGCTGGACGCCTTCGCCTCCACCGACGCCCCGCCGGTCGACGAGGACCTGGACCGCCTCACCCAGCGCGAGCGCGAGGTGCTGCGGCTGATCGCCCGCGGCTACGCGTACAAGGAGATCGCCAAGCAGCTGTTCATCTCGGTGAAGACGGTCGAGAGCCATGTCTCGGCGGTGCTGCGCAAGCTCCAGCTCTCCAACCGCCACGAGCTCACCCGCTGGGCGACGGCCCGCCGCCTGGTCTGACACCGGGCCGCACGCCCCGGCCCCACGGCCGCGGTACGGGGTCCCCGTACCGCGGCCGCCGTACGCCCGCGCGCCCCCCTTCCGCCGCTCCTCCCCTCCCCGCTCCCCGGCTTCCCAACTCTTTCCGGCTCCGGAGCAACCTCCGACTCCCCTACGCCATCAGCCAGTTCGGAAGGGCTGTCGAGGATCCGCCGCGCCCCCGCCCCGTCCCCCCGGGGAGGCGCCCGGCGGACGGCACCCGGCGGGGGGGCCGGTCGAACCGGCCCGCCCGCCCCTCCGTAGGTGACGAAGACAACCCCGCACCACCGGCGTACCACCGGCACACCGCCACCCCCACAGGAGCACCCCACAATGGCCCTTCAGCAGCTGCTGACCACGGTGCAGTACCCACTGGACCTGGTCTGCGTCTTCGCCGCCGCGCTGTCCGGGGCGGTCCTCGCCACCCGGAAGGACTTCGACCTGTTCGGCACGCTGGTGCTGGCCGAGGCGGCGGGCCTGGGCGGGGGCCTGTTCCGGGACCTGGTCATCGGGGTCAAGCCGATCGCGTTCACCGACCCGGGCTTCTGGCTGGCGCCTCTGGCGGCCACCGTCGTCGTCTACTTCAGCACGCCCATCCAGCACAGCCCGAAGGCCTGCGACGTCTTCGACGCGGTGGCGCTGGGTGTGCTCAGCGTCACCGGCACGATCAAGGGCCTGGCGTTCGGTTTCGCCCCGGTGGCCGCGATGGCGCTCGGCATGGCCACCGCCGTCGGCGGCGGCATGATCGCCAACGTGCTGGCCCGGGAGGTCCCGCCGGTGCTGCGCTGGGACCGGGACCTGTACTCCCTGCCCGCCCTGCTCGGCGGCGGGGCCACCCTGGGCCTGTACGCCGCCGGGCTGCTGAACGTATCCACCGCGGTCGGCGCCACCGTCCTCGCCGTGACCGTGCGGCTGGCCGCCATCCACTACGGGTGGCGCACCCCGCGCTCGCGGCTGGCCAAGCGATCGGTCCGGCCCGCCGCGTCCCCGCACCCGGCACCGGCCGTCCCCGCCCCGGTCTCCTACCCCTCCCCCTCGCCCCTGGGGCAGACCCTCCCGCGCCCGCGGTTCTCCCCCGAGGACACCGTCCAGCTGCGCCTGCCCCGGGACGTGGTGCCGCTGCGCCCGCGCAGACCGCGCCGGGACCCCCGGGCCGACTGGTCCCACCGGGCGCTCTGACCCGCCCTCTTCGACCGGGAGCAGGAGTCCTCCGGCACCCGCTCCCGGTTCGCGCTGCCGGACCAGGTACCACTGGCCCGACCGGGTGGGGTGACACTCTCTCCACCTGCACGGTTCCCTTCGGTTACCAATCTCCGTTGCGGGTAACCACATCCCCGGACGTACCGTGCGGGCATGACCGCACCCACAGCGTCCACTCCCACCGCCCCCGCCACCACCCGCGCGATCGCCGCCCTCGCCCCCGGAGACGTCGACGCCGAGTCCTCCTTCGCCGAGGTGGAGATCGAGGTCGGCCCGCCCGGCCCTCACGACCTGCTCGTCGAGGTCCGCGCCGTCTCCGTCAACCCGGTGGACTTCAAGGTCCGCTCCGGCTTCGACCCGGCCGAGGCGCCCAAGGTGCTGGGCTACGACGCCGCCGGGGTCGTCGTGGCCACCGGGGCGGAGGTGACGGCCTTCTCCACCGGCGACGAGGTCTACTACGCGGGCTCCATCGCCCGCACCGGCGCCAACGCCGGCCTCCACCTGGTCGATGAGCGGATCACCGGCCGCAAGCCCGCGTCCCTGGACTTCGCCCAGGCCGCCGCCGCGCCGCTGACCACCATCACCGCCTGGGAGACCCTCTTCGACAAGCTGCGCCTGACCAGGGAGAGCACCGGCACCCTGCTGGTCATGGGCGCCGCGGGCGGGGTGGGCTCCATGCTGGTCCAGCTCGCCCGGAAGCTCACCGGCGTCACCGTCATCGCGGCGGCCGGGCGCAAGGAGTCCGCCGAGTGGGCCGCGTCGATGGGCGCCCACCACACCGTGGACCGCCACCGGCTGAACGACGAGGTGCGCGCCCTGGCCCCGCGCGGCGTGGACTACGTCTTCTCGCCGTTCTCGGCGGGAATGGCGGAGACGTACGCCTCTCTGATGGCCGTCCACGGGCAGGTCGTGGCGATCGACGGGCCGGAGGGCCTGGACACCCTGCCCCTGAAGGCCCGCAGCCAGAGCTGGCACTGGGAACTGATGTTCACCCGCCCGCTGTTCGATCCGGAGAGCACCGCCCAGCGCGAGATCCTCGACGAGGCGGCCCGGCTGTTCGACGCGGGCGTGCTGAGGTCCACGCTCTCCCGGAAGCTCACCCCGGTCAGCCCGGAGAACCTGCGCGATGCGCACCGGGCCCTGGAGGGCTGGGGCATGATCGGCAAGATCGCCGTCGCGAACTCCTGACGCACCCCACCCCTGCCCCTTCGAGGGGGACGGTCATGGCCTCGCCCGCCCGGCCGTCCCCCTCCGCGCCGGGCAGGGTTCCCGCTGTGTCCTTCCCCGCGGTCAACGGACCGGGGTCACACCGTCACGGATCCGAGCAGGCCGTCGAGAACGACTTTCTCGGCGAGGTAGAAGACCAGACCGCACACGGGGGCGAGCACGGCGCACAGCCAGTACCGGGGCGCCCGGGCGCGTGCCAGGTAGACGGTCAGGAGAGCGGTGAGCAGTGCGCCGACGGCCAGGAAGACGGCCGCCTCTCCCCAGTAGTCGAGGCCCAGCCCCAGCCAGAGTCCCTCGCCCAGCACCACCATCGCGATGACGGCCCCGGCCACCGCCCGTGTCTGCCCCTGCCCGCGCCGTACCGTCCACCCGGCCCATCCCAGTAGCGGCCCTCCGGCCAGTCCCGCCACCGTCCACACGGCGGCGGTGCCCAGTCCCCCGGCCCCGAAGGTGTCCCCGAACGTGGACGCCGCGTAGTAGCCGCCGCAGGTGGTGAGCATCATCAGTGCCCCGCCCCGGACAGCGAGCGGCCGGGTGCGGATCAGCGCGCCGGCCGCGGCGGTCCAGACGATCCAGGCGGACACCGAGTTGGTCGCCCGCTCCAGCAGGGGTGTCGTCCCGTGCAGGGCGTATGTCGCCCAGCCGAGCAGCAGCCCGAAGGCCGCGGTCGCGGCGAGGACGGTGACGGGAGCGGCGAGGGTGTCGCGGCGCGACACGGTTGCGGTTGCCATGTCCGGCACTATACACGTGATGTATACACGGAATGTATAGATGGCGGGGGCCGCCCGCTCCGGCGCGGGACAGACCGGCCGGCCCGTTGCTCCCCGAGCAGTTCAGGGGCCTGGTCGGCCTGGAAGGATTCCCGTCACGCCGCCTCGGTCGTGAACCCGAAGCGATCGGGCGGAGGGCCGCCACTCGGGCCCGGGGGCACCGGTGGCAGCCGTATCAGCGACCGGTACCCCCGCCTCCGGCGGACGCCGCCCGAACCGGAGCGGCGGCAGCCTTCCACCGCGAGTGCCTACTGCCGGGCGAGTCCGGCCGGGTCGACGGTGACGGGGGGGCGGGGTGTCCAGGTGAGTGGTGGCGCCCGCGAGAGCGGTGATCCGCTCCACGTAGCGACCGCCCCGCAGTTCGCAGGCGACGAGCATCGGCGCCGGGTCGGACTCGAGCCGCCAGAAGCGCGGGATGGCGGCTTCGGCGCAGAGCACCGGCTTGAACTTCCGGTCCACGGTGCTGTTGCCGGGGGAGACCAGTTCGACCACGAGCCGCACCGCCTCGGCGTCCACGCTGACGCCGTCCTCGGCGGTCGCTTCGGCGTCGGTCGCCACCAGGTCGGGCACCACCAGGTCGGGCACCACCAGACCCGACGGCAGGACGACGTTGATCGCCTCCGGCACCTCGACCGGCGCGGCGGCCGCAGCGGCCGCCGCATGGAGGGCCACGGCGAGCCGGGGTGAGGCCCGCTGACGGCGAATGCCGGGTGCCGGGGACAGTACGAGGGACTCCCCCAGCAGCTCGTAGCGGGTGGTGCGGTCCCCGGGGAGGGCCAGGACATCCACGACGGCCCAGGGCCCGATGTGGCCGATCACAACGCCCATCCCCTCCCACCTCCTCGGCAGGCAGTACATCACCGGCATGCGGGCGCCCCGTCTGCCGACGCCGGGCTCCGCCCCCACCGGGCGACCTCTCGCACACCCGCACCCCGCCCGAGGCCCCCGTCAGGAGGTCAGCCGACCGACGGGCGGCGAGCGTTCCTCCGGCGCTCGGCGCGGATCTCCCCCACGGCCAGGGTGATCGCCGCCAGGTTCAGCGGGAAAGCCACGGTGCTGGCGAGGGCGGGCAGTTCGACGGCGCGCAGCAGGCTCGCCCCGAGGGCGAACAGGAAGAGCCCCAGGGGAAGGAAGCGCCGCCATGCCGGGATGTCCCGGATACGGGCGGCGGTCACGGTGCACCACAGGAGCACGCCGAAGACGGCGATCCCCACGAGGGCGACGATGTAGGGCACGGCCGGCCTCCATGGGGAATCCGGGTCTGCCGAGGACAGCAGCGGAGCATCCGTCGCGGCCTGCGGCCCGGCACCTCCCGAACCGGCCGCCGCGCGGTGGGCGCGAATCACCGCAGGTCGAGTTCGGCCCAGACCGTCTTGCCGACCGTGCGCGGGAGGACGCCCCAGCGCGCGGCGAGCGCGTCCACGATCACCATTCCCCGGCCGGACTTCTCGTCCCCGGACGGGCTTCCGACCTCCGGTCGGCGCTCACCGCGCGCGTCGCTGACCTCGATCCGCACCGCCGACGCCGTCAACGTCAGCCGCACCCGGAACAGCCGTCCACGCACGGAGCCGTGCAGCACCGCGTTGGCCGCCAACTCGCCGACCACCAGCGCCGCATCACCGGCGATCCCGGGATGACCCCACCCACTCACCAGCCGCGCGGCCCGGCTTCGCGCCAGGCCCACACTGCTGGGCACGGGGGTGTAGTCCAGCGCGTCTTCGTGAAGTACCGCCGCGGAAACACAAGGTCGAGGCAGAGCCATGGTGGGCGCACCTTCCTCACAGAGAGAGCGTCGCCATCGAACGACAGCGGGCCGATCCGGAGAGTGACCGACCAGGCACCGAAAGTACCGCCGGGGCACAGTTGGCATCAAGTCGAATGTGCAGAAATATTTCTCAACATTGGTTCCGGCTCACAGAGACATGGTTTGTAGGGTGGCTCGGTCACGCTGTAGGAAGGCAGACATGACGGACAGACGCGCAAGTCGTGGGGCGACTGTGTCCACAGTGCTGGGTCGCAGACTCGGCGGTGAGCTGCTGCGCATGCGTGAAGCCTGCGGCCTCAGACAGCCGCGTGCGGCGGAGGCACTCACCAGCTCCGTGGCGAAAGTCGCCAAGATGGAGCGTGGACTGGTCCCGATACGCGATCCGGATATCCGCGCCCTGTGCCACCTCTACGGGGTGCGCGACGAAGCCACCGTCGATCGGCTTCTCAAACTGGCCAAGGCCGACCGTGACCGCCGCAAGGCGAAGGGATGGTGGGACCAGTACCCCCAGCTCGAAGCCATGGCCGAGTACTTCGCGCTGGAGGAGATGGCTGTCCAGATCCGCGCTTGGGAGCTGTCCTTCGTCCCTGGACTCCTGCAGACATCGGACTACGCGCGGGCCCTGGCCGTCGGGAACCATGACTGGGACGACATCGAAGAGATCGAACCCTTCGTGGAAGCTCGGATGAGGAGACAGACTCGGCTCACAAGCGAACATCCCCTGCGCCTCTGGGCGATCATGCACGAGGCTGCCCTGCGACAACTCGTAGGCGGACGCGACGTCATGCGAGCTCAGCTAGGACGGCTGTTGGAGATGACAGAACTGCCCCATGTCCGCGTTCAGGTACTGCCCTACCGGGTGGGCGCACACCCCGGTATGACCAGCGCGTTCACCGTGCTGTCCTTCGGGGAGCCCGGAGCACTGGACGTTGTGCGCACCGACACGCTTGCCGTCAAACTCTGGTCGGAAAGCGAGCCCGATGCTCAGCGCCACCTCGACGTCTTCGATCGCATCGCCCGGCTGAGCCTGGCACAGCATGACTCCAACAAGCTGATCGACAACATCCGTAAGGGGCTGTAGTGATGACCGACTTCGAGTTCCACAAATCCACCCACAGCGGCGGCCAGCCAGACTCACAGTGCGTCGAGGTCGCCACCAACGTCCCCGGCACTGTGGCCATACGAGACTCCAAGGCACTGACCGGAGCGCCCATACGCGTCGCGCCCAACGCCTGGGACGCCTTCCTCACCAACATCCGGCAGGGGACATGACCGTGCCCGGGGTGTGGAAGGCGTTCCTCGCAGCGATGCGGAGGGGGTACCGTCCGCCGCAGCCACGGCCTTCCGCCCCGGCCGGTTCGCACGTCCGCTGACGTCGGTCACCCGTGGCCGGTGAGCCTCCGACCGGCCTGGTCGGTGACCGCGGGCGAGAGCACGGACGGGTGGAGCACGCGTGCCCTGGGCACGTCGGGTGCGGCGAGGGGAGCGGGTGTCGGGGCACCGGCCGGTGTCCCGACACCCGCTCCCGCCCGGGCTCAGCGCACGGCCTGCTCCACCAGGGCCGTGATCGTCTCCTCGGCCTCCTCGCTCATCTCGGTCAGCGCATACGACGTGGGCCACAGGCCGTTCCCGTTGTCGAGGTCCGCCTGGGGGGTGAACCCGAACGTCGAGTAGGGCTCCCCGTCCGCCTGTCCACTACGGAAGAAGCACACGACTTTTCCCTTTCTGGCGTAGGCCGGCTGCCCGTACCACAGCTTCGGCGACAGCTCCGGGGCAGCGGTGGTCACGATGGCGTGGACGCGCTCGGCCAGAGCGCGGTCCGGCTCCGGCATATCCGCGATCTTCGTCAGCACGTCCCTCTCGTCGGCGGCCGCCTTCTCCGCGCCACGGCCCCGCCGGGCCTTCGTCCTCAGCTCGGAGGCCCGCTCCCGCACGGCCGCGCGCTCCTGCTCGGAGAGTCCTTCCGCCGGGGATGTGTCCTCGCTCTTCCCGCCGGCCTTCGACCCCGCACCCATCGCCGGTCCTCCTCCGCTCGTGCTCCGTGACGTGCCACTCACGTTAGGGATCTCCGGAAGGCCGCGCTTCTCGGTTCCTGACCGATGTCGCGCCGCCCGCGTCGACGCCGTACCGCCGGGGCCGTACGCGGACAGGGGTCGGCCGCGGCTCGGTGCGCGGCCCCGCGCACGGTCCACATTCCCGTGAACGGCACTGCGCCGAACGGATGGCGGACGGACCGGGTCTCGGAACCGGGCCGTCGCTCCCCCGGCGCGCACTCCGTTCCGCGGCGGCGCACCGGCACCGCGGACTATGCGGGCGAGTGCTCGGCGTCCGCGCGGTCGGCGCCCGTACGGGGCGTCCTGCGGTACTCGCTGGGGCTGGCCCCGTGGAACCGTTTGAAGGCCGCGCTGAAGCCGAACGCGTCCGCGTAGCCGACCCGGCGCGCCACCGAGGCGACCGTGACGGCGGTGGACTCGGTCAGCAGGTCGGCGGCCAGGGCCATCCGCCAGTCCGTCAGATACGTCAGCGGCGGCTCGCCCACCAGCCTGGTGAACCGGTCGGCCAGCGTCGTGCGCGACACCCCCGCCTCGCGGGCCAGGGCGGCGAGCGTCCAGGACCGGTCCGGCGCGGCGTGCATCGCCCGCAGCGCCGGGCCGGTCACCTCGTCGCCCAGCGCGCGGATCCAGCCGGGCGGGCCGGGCGTCACGGCCTCCGGCAGGTCGAACCAGGCCCGCAGCGTGCACACCAGCAGCCAGTCCAGCAGGCGGTCCCGTACGACCTGCTGCCCCGGCTGGCAGGTGGGGGCGATCTGTGCCTCCAGTGTCCTGAGGAGCGAGAGGCACTCCTCGTCGCCGGGCACCACGAGCGCGGGCGGCAGCACTCCCAGCAGGCGCCGGGCCACCACGCCCCGCGCGTGGAACGTTCCGGTCAGCAGCACCGTGCGGTCGGCCGGTTCCGTGCCCGGCGCGGGCCGGTCGGAGAGGACGAACGGCCCCGGGCCGCGCACGACCACGACGTCGCCGGCCCGCACCAGTCGTGGCTCCCCGTCCTCCGCGGCGGCCCCGGAGAGCCAGCCCTCGCCCCGCAGCGGTGCGCACAGCGTCAGGGGCGCCCCGCCGTCGAACCGCCGCTCCCACGGCGGCGACAGCTCCGTACGCCCGAGGTCGTCACCGTCCGCGCGGACGCCGCGCAGCAACTCGTCGAACGGGTCCATGCCCCGACGATAACGGCCCGGACGATCGGACATGGCCCGCGGACGGCGGGCCATGTCCCGTCCCGTGCCGCGCCGGTTGACTGGCTGCCATGACGACGACACCGAAGACATCCGACGAGATCCTGGTCCTGGGCGGGACGGGCAAGACCGGGCGCCGCCTGGTGAACGTGCTGCGGGAGGCGGGCAGGACCGTGCGGGCCGCGTCCCGTTCCGGTGAGACGCGGTTCGACTGGTACGACCGGGAGACCTGGCCCGCCGCCCTGGACGGGGCGGCGGCCGTCTACCTGGTGGCTCCCGAGGACCCGGCACCGGTCCGGCCCTTCGTCGAGCAGGCGGTCGAGGCGGGCGTCCGCCGTTTCGTGGCGCTGTCCGGGCGCGGGATGGACCGGATCCCCGAGGGCGCCTTCGCGGGCATGGCCGCCGCCGAGGAGGCCGTACGCGGATCCGGCGTGGAGTGGACGGTCGTCCGCCCGAACAACTTCAACCAGAACTTCGACGAGGGCGACTGGCACGCCGCCCTGCGGGCCGGGCGGCTGGCCCTGCCGATCGGCTCCGTGCCGGAGCCGTTCGTCGACGCCCGGGACATCGCCGAGGTCGCCGCGGTGCTGCTGACCTCGGACGGCCACCACGGGCAGGTGTACGACCTGTCGGGGCCGGAGGCGCTCACCTTCGGCGCGGCCGTGGAGAAGATCGCCGCGGCGGCCGGCCGGCCGATCCGCTACGAGGAGCTCACCCCGGAGGAGTACCGGGCCGAACTCCGGGCCGGGGGCGTGCCGGAGGAGGTCGTCGAGGAGCTCGACGCGATGTTCGCCACTATGCGGGACGGGCGCCTGGCCGAGCCCGCCGACGGGGTGCGGCGGGTGCTCGGCCGGGAACCGGCCGACTTCGGCGCCTACGCCGCCCGGGCCGCCGCGGCCGGCGCCTGGTCGTAGCCGGCCGGTACGGCGCCCCGCCGTGTCCGTCCCGCCTGGCGGGACGGACACGGCGGCACCGGCCTCAGTCCGGTGCCGGTGCCGGTGCGGGGAGGGCTGCGGTGACGTCGACTTCGAGGAGGTAACCGGGGGCGAAGAGGACCGGGACGGGGACGAGGGTGCTGGCGGGCACGGTGCGTACGCCGTCGCGCAGGGCGGCCAGGACGGGCCGGAGGATGTCGGGGGTGTAGTCCACGACGTAGATCGTCTCCTTGACGACGTCGTCGCGGGTGGCACCGGCGGCGGCGAGGGCGGTGTCGATGTTGCGGGCGACGGCGGCGGCCTGGGCGGCGTGGTCGCCGCCGGTGGGGGTGCCGGTCTCGTCCTGGGCGACCTGGCCGGAGAGGTGGACCAGCCGTCCGCCGGTGACGGTGACGACCTGGCTGATGAGGCCGGGTGCGGCGGGCAGCCCGGGCGGGTCGGTGCGCCGGACGGTCATGGGGCGGGTCACTTCCGGTGGGTGGTGGCGAGGACGGCGGTGGCGTCGTCGACGAGCGCGGTGCCGCGGCCGTCGGTCCCGGCCCAGGCGACGTGGCCGTCCGGGCGGACGAGGGCGGCGCGTACGCCGGACCAGCCGTCCGGCAGCGGGTGCGGCGGGTACGGGGGGTCGGCGTGCACGCGCAGGCCGGGCCGGGCGAGGTGGCCGAGGGGGCGGGCCGGGTCGCCGGTGAGGTCGAGCAGCAGGTAGCTGTCGGCGCGCAGCAGGGCGAACAGGCCGGTGCCGCCGAGGGCGAGGTCGGGGGCGCGGGTGCCGGTCAGCGGGTGGGCGCCGGGCCGGTCCGGGGGGTAGGTGACGGCGAGGGAGCTGACCTGGGCGGCGAGGTGGTCGTTGAGGTCGGGCAGGGTGGTGATCAGCCGGCTGAGCAGAGCGCGCAGGCTGATGCCCTCGGGGGTGAAGGCGGTCATGAGGGCGACCTGGGCGCGGCTGGTCTCGGTGAGGTCGGCACCGACCGGGTGGCGTTCGGCGTGGTAGGTGTCCAGGAGGGTGTCGGGGGCCCAGCCGTTGAGGGTGGCGGCGAGTTTCCAGGCGAGGTTGGCGGCGTCCTGGATGCCGACGTTCATGCCGACTCCGCCCGCGGGGAAGTGCTGGTGGGCGGCGTCACCGGCGAGGAAGACGCGGCCGTGCCGGTAGCGGTCGGCCAGCCGGGTGGCGTTGCCGTAGCGGGAGAGCCAGACCGCCTCGCGCATGCCGAAGTCGTCGCCCGCCATGGCGGTGACGTTCTCGCGCAGTTCGTCCAGGGTGAGGTCGCCGGGCCAGGTGGTGGTCAGGTCGCGGGGGGTGATGCCGACGAGGCGGTGGACGCCGCCGGGCATGGGGACGGCCATCAGGGTGCCGGCCGGGCCGAAGTGGCTGTAGCCGGGGGCCGGGGGCCGGTCCAGACGGACGTCGCCGAGCCAGCCGAGCACGGTGGAGGGGGTGCCCGGGAAGCCGATGCCGGCGGCGGTGCGCACGGTGCTGCGGGCGCCGTCGCAGCCGGCCAGGTAGGCCGCCCGGAGGGTGGCGGGGCCGTGGGGGCCGCGGAGGTGCACGTCGACGTGGTCGGGGCCGTCGGTGAAGCCGGTGACCTCGTGGCCGCGCAGGATGGTCGCCCCCAGTTCGCGGGCCTGCTCCTCGAGCAGTGCCTCGGTGCGTTCCTGGGGCAGGGCGAGGGTGTGGGGGAAGGGGCTGGGCAGCCGGCGGAAGTCCAGCCGGGATTCCAGTACGCCGAAGTGCCCGCCCGGCAGTGGCAGCCCCTCGGCGGTGAAGGGCTCGTGTGCGCCCCGCGAGGCGAACGTCTCGATGGTGCGGGGGTGCACGGTCAGGGCGCGGGAGCGCGGGTCGCGTTCGGTGCGTGCCTCGACGACCGTGACGGTGACGGCACAGCGGCGCAGTTCCGCGGCCAGCCACAGGCCTGCGGGCCCGCCCCCGGCGACGACGACCTGACAATCCATGCTCTCTCCCTCTCCCGCTCACCACTTGGTCGGCGACCAAGAACTGATGGGCAGTAAACTAGGTCAGTGACCAAGAAGCAAGCGAGGGAAGACGCCGCCGGCCGGCTCACCCGCGCGGCCGTGATCGAGGCCGCGCTGGAGGTACTGGAGGAACGAGGGCTGGAGGGACTGTCCACCCGGGCGGTCGCCGACCGCCTCGGGGTACGCATGAACACCGTCCTGTGGCACGTGAAGACCAAGGCCCGGATGCTGGAGCTGATGGCCGACGCCGTACTGGGCGGCATCGACTACGCGGAGCTGCCCGCCGCACCGCGGCACCGGGTGCGGGAACTGGCCGGCCGCTACCGGCGCGCGCTTCTCGCGCACCGCGACGGCGCCGCCCTGGTGACCGGGACCTACCCGGCCGAACCGCACACCCTGCGCCTCGCCGACCGCCTCGTCGAGGCCGCGCTGGAGGCGGGGGCGGACGAGCGGCAGGCGGCCTGGACGGCGTGGACGGTCAACTACTTCGTCCTCGGGCTGGTGCAGGAGGAACAGGCCGCGCCCGACCGGTACGACGACCGGCTGACCCGGGCCGTCGACGCCGGAGCGCATCCGGCGCTGCACCGGGTCGCCGCGCACCTGGGGCCGGGCTCCTTCGAGGACCGCTTCGCGTTCGGCCTGGACGCGCTCCTCTCCCGGCTGCCCCGCTGACCGGCGTGTCCGGCCCGGGACGCACCGCGGAGGACCCGCCCCGCGGACCGGGAGCGGTGCGGACCCGACGGCGTGCCGCCCCTCGGGCGACCTCCCCGGGGAGCGGGGCGGCAGGGCAGACGGCCGACGGGGCGGCGGAAAGCAGCGCCGGGCCCGGCGCTGCCCGTGACACCATCGCGGTCACGGGACAGACTTCCCGTGTCCCGCCCGGCCGCCGGTCTCCGGCAGGTGAACGGCCGCCGGGCGGGACACGGAACACGAGGACCACGGGCTCCGGGAGCGGTCATGGGGAGACGGATCTGGAATCCGGCCGGGAGCCAGGAGGCTTCCCCCAGCGGGGAGCTCGCCCGGCTGGCGCGCTCCCACCGGTTCGCGTCGGTGCTGGACGCGGGCTGCGGCTGGGGGCGGAACCTGGCGGCGCTCGCCACCACCGCGGACGTGCTGCACGGCTTCGACCTGGACGAGGAAGGGGTGCGGGCGACCCGGAAGCGGCTGGCCGGAGCCGGTACGGCGGCCGGGCCCGGGGGCACGGCCGAGGTGCGGATCTGGGTGGACGACCTGCTCACCGCCGCGCCGGGGCGGACGTACGAGCTGGTGATCTGCTACGGCGTGCTCCACTTCCTCCCCCGCGAGCGGCGCCTGGCGGCCTACGACCGGCTGGAGTCGTGGACGGCGCCGGGCGGCGTGCTCGCCCTGGCCTCGTTCAACGCCGCCGTGCCGGTCCCGGCCGACCTGCGGGAGCTGATTCCCGAACCGCCCGCCGACAGCGGCGAGGTGCGGGAGAGGTTCGCGCGGTGGGAGGACGTGTACGTCCGCAGCCATGTGTTCGAGGACGAGCACGAGGGCGGCGTGCGGCACACCCACTCCATCGACCGGCTGGTCGTGCGCGCCCCGCGCCGGACCGGCGGGGAGACGGGCCAGGGATGACCGCCGCGGCCACCGTAAGGACCCCCGTCCCCTACGGTGGCCGCGGCGCCCGGGTCAGCGCTCCGCGAGGTGGGCGGTGAGGGAGTCCAGCAGCATCCCGCTGCCCTCCTCCGCCATGTCGCGCTCCGCCGCGCTCGCGCAGACCTGGGAGAGGGTGAGCCGTGTCCGGCCACCCTCCGGCCGTTCCTCCCGTTCCGCCAGCTCCATCGTCATCACGGTCGGCTCGGCCGCGCCGGGCAGCTCCATGTCCAGCACCAGCCGCCGGCCGGCCGCCACCTCCCGGTAAGAACCCCCGATCGGTACCCGCTGCCCGCCGGGGACGAGCATCACGGCCTGCCAGGCGCCGCCCGGCCGTACGTCCATCCGCACCGATCCGGGCTCGGCGCCCGCCCACCGCTCGTACCGCTCCGGGGTCGTCCAGGCCGCGAAGATCTCCGCGGCGGGGGCGTCCAGCTCGCGGACGAGGGTGTAGGTGTGCTGCGCGGTCGGGGTGGTCGGTGCGGTACCGGTGTGCCCGCTCATCGTCTTCTCCTCCGTTGCGGCCCCTCCCTTCGAGGGGACACCCGGTAAGACGGCCGGGCGTCCGGGAACTCATCGCCCCCCGCCCATCGGATCCGGTCCGCCGGGCTCAGGACCGCTTCGGCTCGAAGTGCAGCGCGGTGATCCCGCAGTCGAACGCCCGGGCGGTGACGAGCCGGAGACGGTGGTAGGCGCCGGTGGTGGGGAAGACGGGCAGCCCGGTGCCGATCGCGGTCGGGTTGACGAACAGGTGCAGCTCGTCGAGGAGGCCCTCGGCGATCAGGCTGGCCGCGAGCGTGGCGCCGCCGTAGGTGATCAGATCCCCGCCCGGCTGCGCCTTGAGCCGGTTCACCGTCTCGGCGAGGTCGCCGCCCGCGACGGTGGCGTTCTTCCAGGGCGACTCGGTGAGGGAGCCGGAGATGACGGTCTTGGGGGTGTTGTTCATCCAGTCGATCGACTCCTGCGGCTCGCCCTCGGGGCCTGCCTCCCAGGCCGGGATGAACCCCTCGGCGAGTCCGCGGCCCAGCACGATGCGGTCGACCGGTTCCATGAGCGCCTTGATGTAGGCGCCGATGTCCTCGGTCCAGGAACCCGTCATCCAGTCCATCTCGCCGTTCGGGCCCGCCATGTAGCCGTCGGCGGTGACCTGGACCTGGAGCTTGAACCTGCGCATGGACCGCTTCCCTTCGGATTCGAGGTGGTGCCGGCGGCGGACCGCCGGCATGCCGGGCACGGCCGTCATCCGGGAGACCGCCCTTTCGGGCCCGCCCGGTCCGGCTCCGCGTGGAACGAGAAGTTAGCGGCCGGCACTGACAGCCCCGCCCCGGCGACACGGCCCGGCTCCGTGCTCCCGGCCTCCGCGGGCCGTGGGCTCCGCTTCACCGGGGACTCGGGCCCGGTTGGCTCACCGCAACACGATGAACAAGTATCTCCATGCGATAACATCGCATCATGCCTGAGAAGAAGCCCAAGAAACCCGTCTCCGTCACCCTCGACTCGGACGTCCTTGAGGCCCTTCAGCACCTCATCCGGCAGGGCGAGGCCCCCTCCGTCTCCTCCCTGGTCAACGATGCCCTGCGCCATCGGCTGGAGCGTCGGCAACAAGCCGAACGCGTACGCGCCTATCTGGAGGAGAACCTCCTCGGCGGGCAGGCGCTCACCGAGGAGGAACTCGTCGAGGCACGCGGCATGCTGGCCGCGAACAAGGCCAGGACCGCCGCTCGGCGCGGCTCCGGAGCATCCGCCGCGTGAGTGACGGCATCATCTTCGACCACCACGCGCTGCTGGCCGTCGGAGGCGGCAACCGCCGGTTGTCGGGGTACATCGTGGCCGCGCACCAGGATCCGCTGTACGACATCGCCGTACCCGCTCTCTGCCTGGCGGAAGCGATCCGGCACCGGCCGGGAATCTCCGCGTACTTCGCCCAGATGCCTGCCGTCGAGATCATGAACGTCGACCGGTTGTCCGCCGACGTGATGGGGCGCATCGCCGCGGCGCTCCTCCCCGAACAGGGCTGGCCCGCCCTCCACGCGGTCGCCACCGGAATCACGACGGGATGGGAGATCGCCACCACGGACCCCCGTGCTTACAAGGGATTCGGAGTCTCCGTCCTGCCGGTGGACCCCTGAGCGGACGGCGCCGCCGCTCCGAAGGGCGGCGTCCGGACTACATCCGGTCGATCGCGGTGAGGTCGATGTCGATGCCGAACGGCTCCGAGAGCGTCAGCCGGTCCTGGTGGACGCCCGTGCGGACGTACGCCCCGGCCGCGCGGTCGAGGGTGTGGACATGGACCACCGGGCGGCGGCCCGGGCTCTCCTCCACCAGCCAGAAGTGCGGGATGCCCGCCGCCGCATAGAGCTGAGGTTTGCGCTCGCGATCACGGATCGCCGAGTCGGGGGAGACCGTCTCGACGGCCAGGACGACGTCCCGGACGGCGTAGCGGTCGGTGTCCGGGCCGCGGACGGCCTCCGTGCGGATCACCGTCACGTCCGGCTCGGGCGCCTGGCCGGGACCGAGCACCACGACCGTCTCCCGCCGCACCCGCAGATGACCGGGGCAGGTGCGGCGCAGGCCTTCGGTCAGGATGGAGTTGGCCAGCGAGTGGTAGCCGCTCTGCCGGGCCCGGAAGACGAGACCGCCGTCGACGAGCTCGGTGTGCGGCGGGAGGTCGGGCAGCCGGAAGAGGTCGTCGACCGTGAAACCGCCGGACGGGGGACGCAGCCACTCGGGGAAGGGCTCGTCGTCGATGCCGATCGTGCTCTCCACGTCGTCCATGCCCCCCATCGTGGACGCGTTTCCGCCCCTGGCAGTCGCAAACGCCACACCGCCGCCCGTAAAAGTGAATGACAGTACGAGCGTTGACGGTGGGGCGCACTACCGTCGGACCGTGTGCCGGTGCACCGGCACACGGTCGTCCGGGAAACGCGGGGGGCAGCAGTGAGCGGCGAGCGGCCGAGGAGCGCGCGGCACGGACGGACGGCACCGGGGGACGAGGCGGCGTTCGCCGGACTCGCTCTCACCCCGGCCGCCACGGAGACCGCCGTGTGACACCGATCACTCCCACCGGCCGATTCCTTTCTCCGGGCCCGCCGGTCACATGGACGGGCCCGCGCGTACGCGGCCGGGCCACGACGTGACGACGGAGGGAAGAACCATGACGGAGGACAACGGCACCACCCGGGCCGCACAGCCGGACGTCCGGCCGGAGAACGAGGGGCTCGGGGCCCTGGAGCGGCTGGTGGGCTCCTGGCGGGTGACCGGCGGCGCGGAGGGCACGGTCACCTACCGCCGGCTGGCGGGCGGCTTCTTCCTCGTCCAGGAGGTCGAGCTGGAGCAGTACGGGCAGCGTGTCACCGGGCTGGAGGTGATCGGGCGGGAGAAGCCGTTCGGCGCGGAGCGGCCGGGCGAGGACATCAGGTCCCGCTTCTACGACAGCCAGGGCAACACCCTCGACTACGTCTACGAGCTCGACGGGGACACCCTGACCATCTGGGGCGGGGAGAAGGGCTCCCCCGCGTACTTCCGGGGCACCTTCGACGCGGCCGGCGACACCCTGGCCGGTGCGTGGGTCTACCCCGGCGGCGGGGGCTACGAGTCGGTGATGACCAGGATCGGGTGACCGGCGGGCGCGGGCCCCGTCACAGCCGGTCGATCGCGGTGAGGTCGATGTCGACGTCGAAGGGGACGGTCAGCTTCAGCCGGTCGTGGTGGATGCCGGTGGGCACGTAGCTGCCCGTCGCGGGCTCCAGCTCGAAGACGTAGACGACCGGGCGGCGCCCCGTCCCCTTCTCGACCCGCCAGAAGTGCGGGATGCCGGGCTCCGCGTAGAGCTGCGGCTTGCGCTTGCGGTCGCGCTCCTCCGAGTCGGGGGAGACGACCTCGACGGCGAGGACCACGTCCTCGGCGCGGAATCCGGTCTCTTCGGCCTCCTCGGTGGCCGCCTCCGCACGGATGACCATGAGATCCGGCTCCGGCCGGTTCCGCCGGCCCAGCAGAACGCTCATCCCGCGGCACACCGCATCTCGTCCGGGACGGTCTCGTGGAGCCCCCTCTCCAGCAGGAACATCGCCAACGAGCGGAAGTACTTCTGCGGGCTCACGAAGACCAGGCTCCCGTCGATCAACTCCGTGTGCGGCGGGAGGTCCGGGATGCGTCGAGGTCGTCCGCGGTGCAGCCGTCCGGCGGCGGCACGGGCCACGAGGTGGCGGACGCACTGGGCAGCGGCTCGGCGGTCATGGTTCCTCCCGTGGACGGGATTCTCGGCCGTACGCCCAGCCTAGCGAGCGGAAACGCCCGCGCCACCACTCACACGGGTGAGCGGCGGCGCGGGCGTTGACCGGCGGGCGGTGGGACCGCGTCAGGCGGTCACTCCCACTCGATGGTCCCCGGGGGCTTGCTGGTGACGTCCAGCACCACCCGGTTGACGTCGGCGACCTCGTTGGTGATGCGGGTGGAGATGCGGGCCAGCGTCTCGTACGGCAGGCGCGACCAGTCGGCGGTCATCGCGTCCTCCGAGGAGACCGGCCGCAGCACGACCGGGTGGCCGTAGGTGCGGCCGTCGCCCTGGACGCCGACGCTGCGCACGTCGGCCAGCAGCACCACCGGGCACTGCCAGATGTCGCGGTCCAGGCCGGCCGCGGTCAGCTCCTCGCGGGCGATGGCGTCGGCCTCGCGCAGCAGGTCCAGGCGCTCCTTCGTGACCTCGCCGACGATGCGGATGCCCAGACCGGGCCCGGGGAAGGGCTGGCGGTGGACGATCTCCTCGGGCAGGCCCAGCTCCTGGCCGACCATGCGGACCTCGTCCTTGAACAGCTTCCGCAGCGGCTCCACCAGCTTGAACTGGAGATCCTCGGGGAGACCGCCCACGTTGTGGTGGGACTTGATGTTGGCGGTGCCGGTGCCGCCGCCGGACTCCACCACGTCCGGGTAGAGGGTGCCCTGCACCAGGAACTCCACGGCCTCCTCGCCGGAGCCGGCCTCGGCGACGATCTCGCTCGCGGCCTGCTCGAAGACGCGGATGAACTCCCGGCCGATGATCTTGCGCTTCTGCTCGGGGTCGGACACCCCGGCCAGCGCGTCCAGGAAGCGCTTCTCGGCGTCGACGACCTTGAGCTGGACGCCGGTGGCGGCCACGAAGTCCTTCTCGACCTGCTCGGACTCACCCTTGCGCATCAGCCCGTGGTCCACGTAGACGCAGGTCAGCCGCTCGCCGATGGCCTTGTTGACCAGCGCGGCGGCCACCGCGGAGTCCACGCCGCCGGACAGCCCGCAGATGGCGCGCCGGGGGCCGATCCGCTCGCGGATCGCGGCGACCTGCTCCTCGACGACGTTGGCCGCCGTCCAGGTGGGCTTGAGGCCCGCGCCCCGGTAGAGGAAGTGCTCCAGGACCTGCTGGCCGTGGGTGGTGTGCATCACCTCGGGGTGGTACTGGACGCCGTAGAGCCGGCGCGCGTCGTCCTCGAAGGCCGCGACCGGTACGCCGTCGGTGGCGGCGGTGACGGTGAAGCCCTCGGGGGCGGCCGAGCAGGCGTCGCCGTGGGACATCCACACCGACTGCTCGGCGGGGGTGCCCTCGAAGAGGGTGGAGCCGGGCCGGGTGACGGTCAGCGGGGTGCCGCCGTACTCGCGGCGGCCGGTGTTGTCCACGGTGCCGCCCAGCGCCTGGGCCATCAACTGGAAGCCGTAGCACATGCCGAAGACCGGCACCCCGGCCTCGAACAGCGCGCGGTCGATGCCGGGCGCGTCCTCGGCGTACACGGAGGAGGGGCCGCCGGAGAGGATGATCGCCCTGGGGTTCCTCGCGAGGATCTCGGCCACCGGCGTGGTGGACGGGACGATCTCGCTGTAGACCCGGGCCTCGCGGACCCGGCGGGCGATGAGCTGGGCGTACTGCGCGCCGAAGTCGACGACGAGGACGGTGTCCGGGTCGGCGCCGGTGCCGGTGTCGGCGGCGGGATCTGATGCCACGAGGCTGGCTGCCTTTCGGCGTGGAACTGGCTGGGAGGGCCCAGTCTACCGGTGGGCGTCACCCGGACGGCCGTCTCACCATCCGGCCGCCCGGTGGCCCGGTGCGGCGCTCACGGGGCATACTGGCCGCATGTTCACGCGGACGACCTTCTGCTTTACCTATGGCACCGGCCCGGCCGGCTGCCACGGGTCCGTCGGTTCCGCCGTGTGAACCACTGACGAGCGACTTCCCAGGCGCCCCGGGCCGGCCAAGGCCCGGGGCGTCTGTCGTCGCTCCCGGTCCGGCCGGCCGGCGGGCGCCGCGACTCCCCGAAGGGACGTACGGCATGACCACCCCCACGAGCGACACGGCCGCGAGCGGCACCCCCGCGAGCGCCGCCGGCGAGCGGATCTCCGAGGACCGCGGGCGGATCGACGAACTGGACGAACGGATCATCGCCCTGGTGCGGGAGCGCATGGCGGTCTCCGCCCGGATCCAGCGCACCCGGATCGACGGCGGTGGGCGGCGGGTGAACCTCTCCCGCGAGATGGAGATCCTCACCCGCTACCGCGAGGAGCTGGGCAGGCCCGGCACCTCACTCGCCATGACCCTGCTGGAGCTGTGCCGCGGCCGGATCTGACCCACCCACGGTGTTACTCTCGGTGATCACCCATACGGTGCGTTACCGCCCCGGGCGGCCTTCGTTGAACCGGGCACCCCTCGGCCAACCGGGCGCCCGGCGGCGGCGGGGACGTACCGGAGCGATGAGACGCCGTCCTCCCTCGGGAGGTGAGGACCGGGCGTCGTGGGACCTCGCTCCGGTGCGGTGACCGGACGGCAGGGGACAGCAGGCCGGTCACCACCTCAGCGGTCGGCTCCCGGGACGCCGTGGGCCGGCCGCTCCGCGGATCCGCCACAGGCGGAGGAAACCGGAAGATCGACAGTCAACGGGCTGGTTCAGGACAGCTTCGGAAGAAGGGGAGCCGTTCCGTCGAAACAGTTGCGTTCCGGGAGGCACATCCCGCACGATGCGGAGTGGGCCCGCGCGGCACCCGTACGACACGGGCCCGCCCCCACGAACCATCCTTCGCGGCGCTTCCCCCCGGCGCCGCCCCAGCGTCGGCGAAGCCCTGACGCCGACGCTGAACCACAGGGCCCCGCGGCGTCCGACCCACCCACCCGGTCGGCGCCCGGGGCCCTCTCTTGTCCCTGCCCGGCGGCCGGGTACGGCACGTCCTTCCCTGGGATGAATGAACCAGCGAGAGGGTTGTGACGTCTTCCATTGCGGGTGGATAACGACAAAACCAAGCCCGTACGTGACATGTATCACAGCAAAATCTGGCAGCCGTGAGCAACTGAGTCCGTCTGCCCCTTATGTCGCTGCAACATGAATCCACCCCCGGGCCGGCCCGGAAAAACGGCCGGGCGGAAGATCCCACTCCGCCCATACGCTGCTCCCAGCCCGCCGCGCCACTGCGCGAAGGCCCCGAACAGCGTTCTTCCTCTTTTCCTTCACCTCATACGAACGAGGTCTTTCATGAAGCTTCGTCGCGCCCTCGCGGCTGCCGCCGCAACGGCCGTCATCGCACCCGCCGCTCTGCTCGCGGCACCCGCCGCGTACGCCAACGAGAACGACAACGGCGGTACGGACACCACCCAGACCCAGCCCGACCAGGACACCGACGGCCAGGACGCCGACGACACCTCCGGCAGCGACTCCTCGGACGGCACCGGGAACGACGGCACCGGAGACGAGAGCACCGAGGGCGGCACCGAGGGGGAGAAGTCCGAGACCCCCGACACCGAGGCCCCCGACACCGAAGCTCCCGACACGGAGAAGCCGGAGGGCGAGGTCCCCGACGCGGAGAAGCCGGAGGGCGAGAAGAAGCCCGACGAGACCCCCGAGGGCGAGGAGCCCGAGGAGGAGAAGCCGGGCGAGGAGGACGGGCCCTGGCTGCCGTTCGACTGCGAGAAGCTCGACCTCGACAGCAAGCTCAGTGCCACCATCACCGGTCTGCCCAACACGGTCGTGGCCGGCTCGGGCTGGCACAACTTCGAGTTCACGGTGGAGAACGGCTCGAAGAAGACCCTCAAGAACGTCTACGTCGAGGCCTTCGCCGAGTACACCGAGGACGACGACGAGAACCCCCTCGCCCTGGACCTCGCGGAGCTCCAGTACAAGAACCCCGAGAACGGCAAGTGGACCGACTCGTACCAGGCCGTCTACGAGGACGAGAACGGTGACACCGCCGTGACCGGCACCTTCGTCGGCATCATCGACCAGATCGACCCGAAGGCGTCCGTCGAGATGCAGCTGCGGGTGCGCATCGACGCCGCCGCGCCCGCCGGCTCCTCCCTCGCCGTGACCAACGCCGTCTACGCGGGCAAGGGCAAGACCTGCCACGGCAACGGTGACGCCTACGAGTTCACCGTCGCCAAGGCCGGCAGCAAGCCGGACAAGGTCGAGGACGCCAAGCCGAGCGGTGAGAAGCCGCAGGGCGGCGCCAAGAAGCCGCTGGACGGGAAGAAGCAGAGCGAGTCCAAGGAGCTGCCCGTCGACGGCAAGCTCGCCGAGACCGGCTCGTCCTCCGCGCTGCCGATGTTCGCCCTCGCGGGTGGCGCGGCCGTGGCGCTGGGCGCCGGGGCCATGTTCGTCGTGCGGCGCCGCAAGGGTGCCGGGACGGACACCTCCGCCGTCGCCTGACGGTGGTGTGACCGCCTGACCGTATGACGGGAGGGGGTGGAGCGGCCGGGCCGCTCCACCCCCCTCCTGCCGTCTCCCGCCGCGTCTCCTCAGGTCCCCGCGGGCTCAGCGGGCCCGGCCGGCTGCTCCGGTGCCGCCGGCTCCGCCGTCCGCGGCGGCACGCCCGGCACCGGCAGCAGCGGCAGCCGCAGCGCCGCGAATGCGTCCTCCGGCACCACCGGTGCGCGCGGCGGCACGGGCGGCACCCGCACGTACCCGGTGCCCTGTTCGGGCCGGGGATCGGGCTCGTCCTTGTTGGGCCACAGGGACATGGCGCGTTCGGCCTGGGCGGTGATGGTCAGCGAGGGATTGACGCCCAGGTTGGCGGAGACGGCCGCGCCGTCGACCACCGAGATGCCCGGGTGCCCGTAGAGGCGGTGGTAGGGATCGACGACGCCCTCCTCGGGCGAGGCCCCGATCGGGCAGCCGCCCAGGAAGTGCGCGGTCAGCGGGGTGCCCATCAGCTCGCCGACGTTCGTGCCGGGGAAGCCGTTGATGTCCTCGGCGATGAGCCGGGCGGCCTCGGCACCCTCGGGGATGTGGTCGGGGTTGGGGGCGCCGTGGCCCTGTCTCGCCGTCAGCAGCCCCTTCCCCGGGCCCCTGGTGCGGCGGTAGGTGGTCAGGGAGTTGTCCAGCGACTGCATCACCAGACCGATGATGGTCCGCTCCGACCAGCGGTGGTTGGAGAGCGTCCGCGCCGTCAGCACCGGGTGGCGCAGGCAGTGCGCGGCGAAGGCCAGCGGCCTCGGCAGGCGTCCGCCGTACGGCACCTGGAGGACGGACAGCGCGCCCATCGCATTGGAGCCCCGGCCGTAGCGGACCGGCTCGATGTGGGTGTTCTCGTTCGGATGGACGGACGAGGTGATGGCCACCCCCCGGGTGAAGTCCAGTACGGCACCGGGCCCGTGCTTCCTCCGGTAGCGGCGCCGGGTGGTCAGCGCACCCACCAGTGCCTCGGAGTTGGTACGGGTCAGTTCGCCCAGCCGCGGGGAGATCCGGGGCAGGGCGCCGGTGTCGCGCATCCGGTGCAGCAGGGTCTGGGTGCCGTAGGTCCCGGCGGCGAGGACGACCCGTCGGCAGCGCAGCACCGTCCGCCTCCCCCGGCGGCGCCGGCCGGTCGGCACGGTGGTGACGGCGAAACCGCCGCGGCCGTCCTCGGCCACCTCGGTGACGGTGGTCATCGGGCGGACGACCGCTCCGGCCTTCTCGGCCAGGTACAGGTAGTTCTCGGTGAGGGTGTTCTTGGCGCCGTGGCGGCAGCCGGTCATGCACTCGCCGCACTCGGTGCAGGCGCGGCGGGACGGCCCCGCGCCGCCGAAGTAGGGGTCGGGCACCTCCCCGCCCGGCTCCGCCCGCACCTTCCCCCCGGCGTCCTCGCCGTCGCCGAAGAAGACGCCCACCGGGGCCAGGTGGAAGGTGTCGCCGACGCCCATCTTCTCCGCGGCGGCCCGCAGATGGACGTCGGAGGGGGTGACGGTGGGGTTGAGCCGTACGCCCAGCATGCGCCTGGCCTGGTCGTAGTGGGGTCTCAGTTCCTCCTGCCAGTCGGTGATGTGGCCCCACTGGCGGTCGGCGAAGAAGGCGGGCGGCGGGACGTAGAGGGTGTTGGCGTAGTTCAGCGAGCCACCGCCCACCCCGGCGCCGGCCAGGATCATGACCTTGCCCAGCAGATGGATGCGCTGGATGCCGTACAGGCCCAGCGCCGGCGCCCACAGGTAGTTCCGCAGGTCCCAGGAGTTCTTCGGCAGGGTGGCGCGGGTGAAGCGGCGGCCCGCCTCCAGCACGCCCACCCGGTAGCCCTTCTCCGTCAGCCGCAGGGCGGCCACCGAGCCGCCGAAGCCGGAGCCGACGACGATCACGTCGTGGTCGTACGGCTTCCCGGGCGGGGAGTCCTGCGGTGTTCCAGGCGTTTCAGGTGCTTCAGGTGTTTCGTCCTGCGGTCGGGGCATGGCGGTACCTCCGGATGGCGCGACGCTGTTCTCACAGCGGAGGAGAGAGGAGGAGAGGGGAGGAAAAGCGGAAAACCGGGGTTCGGGGGCCAGGAGCCGGGGGTCAGCGGATGCGGAGGGCCTTCAGCGCGCGCAGGGAGGCGCTCATGAACGCCGCGTACTTCTCGTCGTCCATGCCGAACGACGGCGCCAGGGGCACCACGCGCTGCTGGGCGACGGTCTGCGCCTCGGTGTACTTGAGGATGCCCTCCGCGCCGTGCCGGCGGCCCAGCCCGGAGTCGCCCATGCCGCCCATCGGGGCCTGGAGGCTGCCGTACGCCGCGCCGTAGGCCTCGTTGACGTTCACCGTGCCGGCGCGCAGCCGGGCGGCCAGGGCGCGGGCCCGGCGGCCGCTGCGGCTCCACACGCTGGCGTTGAGCCCGTACGGGGTGGCGTTGGCGAGGGCGACCGCCTCGTCCTCGTCGGTGAAGCGGTGGACGGAGACGACGGGGCCGAAGGTCTCCTCACCGCAGACGGCCATGTCGGCGGTGACGCCCGCCAGGACGGTCGGCTCGTGGAACAGCGGGCCGACGTCGGGGCGGGGCCGGCCGCCCGCCAGGACCTTCGCGCCCTTGGCGACGGCCTCCGCCACATGCCCGGTGACGGCCCGGAGCTGCCGCTCGGAGGCGAGGGAGCCCATGTCGGCGCCGTAGGCGAGCGCGGTGCCCAGCCGCAGGGCCCTCGTGCGGGTGACGAGGCGCTCGGTGAAGTCGTCGGCGACCGAGGCGTGGACGTAGAGCCGCTCGATGGAGATGCACAGCTGGCCGGCCGAGGAGAACGCGCCGCGCACCGCGCCGGCCGCCGCCCGGTCCGGGTCGGCGTCGGCCAGGACGATCATGGCGTTCTTGCCGCCCAGCTCCAGCGAGCAGCCCACCAGCCGGTCCGCGGCGCGCCGGGCGACCTCGCGGCCGGTGCGGGTGGAACCGGTGAAGGAGACGTAGTCGGCGTGCTCGACCACCGCCGGACCGACGACGGGGCCGTCGCCGATGACCACCTGCCACACGTCCGCGGGCAGCCCGGCCTCGATCAGCAGGCGGCGCGCCCACAGCGCGGTCAGCGCGGCCTCGGTGTCGGGCTTCATCACCACGGCGTTGCCCGCGGCGAAGGCGGGCAGGGCGTCTCCGACGGACAGCTCCAGGGGGTAGTTCCAGGGGGCGATCAGCCCGACGACGCCCTTCGGGTGGCGCAGCTCCAGGGTCCTCGTCAGCACCGGGAAGGCACCGGCCCGGCGCTTCGGGCGCAGGTGGGCGGGGGCCGTGCGGCCGTAGTACCGGGCGGCGACGGCGACCGCCTGCACCTCCTCGTGCGCGTGCAGCCGTGCCTTGCCGGTCTCCAGCTGGTTCAGGTCCAGCACCTCGGACTGGCGGCTCAGCAGCAGGTCGTGGAAGCGCAGCAGGACCGCGGCGCGCTCCCGTACCGGCCGGGCCGCCCACTGCCGCTGCGCCCGCCGGGCCCGGGCGAAGGCCGCGGCGACGTCCTCGGGGGTGGCCTCGGGCAGGTCGGCCAGCTTCTCCCCGGTGAACGGGGTGTGGCAGGCGGTGGTGTCGCCGCCGGCGAGGCCCTCGGTCAGCCGGGCGACCAGGGCGGCGGTCACCACGTCCGCGGCGGTGCGGGCGCCGGCGGGGGCGGGGGCGACCGGGTTGCCGTCCGGCGCGTGTGCCTGACGTGCCGGTCCGGCGGCCCCGGCGGATCTGGCGGTGATGCCTGGCGATTCCGTCATACAGCGGAGGGTAGGGCGAACGCCGCCGATATGGGTACCCGTCGGTAACTTTTTTCGCGGAATCCGCCGTCGGGCACCGGCACACCCGGCCGCGCACCCGGCCGGGTCACTTCCCCTCGACGTCCAGATGCGCCACGAGACCGGCGAAGAGCCGCTCCCCCGACTCCCTGCTCTCCCCCGCCGCGGGCATCTGCACCACCAGCCGCCACTCCTCGGCCTTCTCGTCGATGTAGTAGAACTCGCGGCGCCGGAGCCTGTTCCCCTCCTCGTCGCCGTCCGGGACGTAGGTCACCGTCAGCTCGGCGGCGCGTGGCTCGCCCCGGTACTCCGCCTCGGTGACCCGGCCCTCGACCTCGGTCATGTCGCTCTCGTAGGGCTTGTCCCGGTAGAAGTCCAGCCACTCGTTGGCCTCGGCGACCGGGCTGTTCCACTCGTCGTGGTTGCGCTGGAGCCAGACGGTGAAGTTCTTGTCGGGCGAGGTCAGCATCACCTCGTTGTCGTCCACCGAGCGCGCGTAGTCCGCCGGGGCGCCCAGCGAGGCGTTCACCCGGTCCTTCTCGTCGTACCGCTTCCAGCCCTCGGGCAGGCCGTCGTCGACGGGCCAGAACAGCACCGCCGCCACCGCGGCGGCGGACAGCAGCACACCGGTGCCCGTGAACGCCCTGGCCCGGCGGCTGGTGCGCAGCGCCCGGCCGGCCCGGGACAGCGGCCCCGGCCCGCCGCCCACCAGCCGGGCCGCGGCGGCCGGGCGGGCGATGCTCTCCAGCTCCTGCCGCACCTCCACGGCGTCCGGACGGGCGGCGGGGTCCTTGCGCAGCAGCCGCATGACGAGCGCGCTCAGCCCGCCCCCGGCCCGGGCCGGGTTCTGCGGCTCGGCCGAGATGATGGCCTGGAGCGTGGCGGGGGCGGTGGAGCGGCGGAACGGGGACATGCCCTCGACCGCCGCGTACAGCACCACGCCCAGCGACCACAGGTCGGACTCGGGGCCGGGCCGCTGCCCCAGCACCCGCTCGGGGGCTATGTACTCGGGCGAGCCGACGAAGGCACCGGTCTCGGTGAGCTTCTGCTCGCCCTCGACCTGGGCGATGCCGAAGTCCGTGAGGACGACCCGGTCGTGCCGTCCGAGCAGGACGTTGTCCGGCTTGACGTCCCGGTGCAGCACGCCCACCTCGTGCGCGGCGGCCAGCGCGCCCAGGACGGCGAGACCGATCCGGGCCGCCTCCCGCGGCCCGATGGTGCCCTCGGCCAGCACCTCGCCCAGGGAGTGCCCCTTGACCAGCTCCATCACGATCCAGGGGCGGCCGTCCTCCACCACCACGTCGTGGACGGTGACGACGGACGGGTGGTCGATCCCGGCGGCGGCCCGGGCCTCGCGGCGCATCCGCTGGTACGCCGTCTGCCGCTCGGTCTCGCTCAGGTGATCGGGGAGCCGGGGCTCCTTGATCGCCACCTCGCGGCCCACGACCTCGTCCCGGGCACGCCAGACCGTGCCCATGCCGCCGTGACCGAGCCGGGCCAGCAGCCGGTAGCGCCCGCCGACGAGCCGCCCGCCGCCCGGCTGCGCCGGCTGCTCCGGCTGCTCCGGCTGCGCCTCCGGCCCCCGGCCCGCGGGCTCCCCCGGCGGCACGGACGGCTCGGGACGGGCCGGCGGCGCGGACCGGCCGGGCCGCGCCGCGGTCCGGGTCGGCTGGTACGCGACGGCGGCCTGGTCGGCTGCGGGCAGGTCCCGCGGGGCGGGCGCCCCGGGCGGCGGCAACTCGTAGCTGGTGGGCTCGTGCGCCCGGTCTGGCTGGTGGGTCATGGGCCCATCAGTACCGTGTGGCCGTTCCCGGGCGCCACAGTTGTTCCCATCAGGTGCCGAAGCTGTGACACCCGGCGGCCGGGACGGCGGGCCGCCGGGGCTCAGCCGGTGACGCGGTAGGTGTCCGCCAGCTTCCCGAAGTGCCGGTCGACGGCGGCCTTCCGGCTCTCCGGGCCCCTGACCAGCACCGTGTGGTAGCGGCCGTCGATGATCATCGACCGGTTGCGCACATAGGTCTCGCCCCCGCCGTCGCGCCAGCTGAACCGGCCCTCGGCCATGACCGTGCGGCCGACCTCTATCCGCCGCATACCGGAGTTGGTCGCCCAGTCGGCCGCCCGGTAAGCGTCCAGCTCCGGCTGCTCGCCCGTGAGGTACGTCATCGGGTCGTCGCCGTACTCCTCGGTGGTGTCCCGGCCGGGCACGACGACCAGTTCCAGGCCGCCGCCGGTGAAGACGGTCTGTCCGCTGCCGTTCGGGCCGCCGCGCCGCCAGCCCTCGGGGACGGCGATCTGGAAGCCGCCGCCCTTGTGCACGGTGTAGCCGTCGAGTCCGGCGGCCGGCTCCTCGGTCTGCGGCTGCTCGGACCCGCCGGCCGCCCCGGCCGACTCCCGCGGCGCGGAGGGCTCCGGCGCCGCCGAGGGGCCGGAGTTCTCCTCCCGCTGTCCGTCCTGTCCCCCGCCCTGCTCCCCGGGCTGGGTGCCCACCCGGCCGGCGCGCTGGTTGCCGGTGTCCGCGGAGGAACCCTGCCCGGCCCCGGGCATGAACAGCGCGGCGTACACCAGCGTCCCGGCGAGCAGCGCCAGGATCAGCCCGACCAGCACCAGCCCCAGCCGGCGCGGGCTGCCGCCGCCGCGGGCCCGGCGGTGCCGGGCGCGGGCGGGCACCGGCGACCGCTCGGTGCGCCTCCTGCGGACCAGCTCGCCCCGGCGCCGTACGATCGGCAGCCGCCGCGGGTCGGCGGGTGCGGCGGCCTCCAGGGTCAGGGGCGCGGTGACCGTGTGCCGCCCCACCTCCGGTTCGGGCGCGGACCGGATCAGGGAGCGCAGCCAGCCGCCCAGCTCCTCGAAGTCCGGCCGCTCGGTCGGGTCCTGGCGCAGCAACGACTCCACCACGGGCCGCAGCGCCCCGCACTCCTCGGCGAACGCGGGCGGCTCGGCGCACACCATCTGCGCCAGCTCGGCCGCGGACTCCTCCGGGTAGGGCGCGTGCCCCTGCACCGCCCGGAACAGCAGCGCGCCCAGCGCCCACAGGTCGGCCGCCGGGCCGACGGGCGGGGCCAGCCGCCAGTTCTCGTACACCGGGCCGGCCTGCTCGGGTGCCCAGCGCTCGGTGACGGCGCCGACGACGGCGATCCGGGTCTGGCGGGCGCGTTCGGCGGCGAGCGCGGTCGCGGGGCCGCGGTAGCGCCCCTCGCTCTCCCGGTCCCAGCGCGGGCCGCTCTCCCCGTGCTCGCCGGGTGCGTCGGACGCCCCGTGCGCCCCGCGCGTCTCGTCCTCGCCGGTGCTGTGCGGAACGGCGGCGGACCATCCCTCGTCCGGACCCGCGGCACCGGCCGGCCGGCCGTCGGTCCGGCGGGCCTCCACCTCGGCCCGGGCCGCGGCGGCCCGGGTGCCGGCCCGGTACGCGGCGATGGCGCCGCTGCGGGCGGCGCGCTCGGTGCCGCGGCCGGGCACCCCCGGACCGAACGTCCCCGGGCCGGGCGGGCCGGTGAAGCCGGGGGCGGCGGGGGGACCGGGCGGCACCGCCGGGAGCTCCCGGGACGTACCGCCGGTGCCGCCGGGCCGGTCGCCGGACGCCTGCCGGGGCACCCCGCCCCGGGGCGGGACGGGGCCCGCGAGACCGCCGGGCGCGGCCGGGCCGGGCGGACCGGCCTCACCGGGCGGGGCCTCGGGCACGTGACCGCGCGGCAGCACGCTCGGCGGCGCCGGGAGCGGATCGTATCCGCACAGGGCCTCCTCCGCCGCCCCGACGGCCAGACCGGTGAGGAAGGCGCGCCCGTCGTCGCAGACGAGGACGGTGCGGGTGGTGATGTTGCGGTGGACCCAGCCGTGCGCGTGGACCGCGCGGAGCGCGGCGAGCAGGTCGGCGGCTATCTCGGCGGCCCGGTGGGGGCTCAGCGGACGCTCGGCGAGCACCGCGGCCAGCGGCCGGCCCGCGACGAGTTCGCTGACGATCCACAGCCCGTCGTCCTCGACGAAGACGTCGAAGACCTGGTCGAGCCGGGGGTGGTCGGGGATCCGCGAGGCGGCCTGCGCCGCCTCCACCGCGCGCCGCACCGCCGGATCGGCCGGACGGCGGGTGGCCCGGCCGGAATACGCGCCGGCACCCCGGCCGACGAACTCCGCGTCGACCACCTCGGGCAGCGGCACCTGGCGGACCAGCACCTCCTGCCCGCTGGCGGTGTCGTACGCGCGGGACTCCACGAGTTCGTACTCGTCGGACGGCGGACGCGGCAGCCGGTACCGGCCGGCCAGCAGCCGACCCGAGTAGTCGTCCACGGAGCACCTCCCCAGAGCCTACGGTCCCTCAAGACGCGTTCCCACCGACCGGATGACGGATGCGCAGGGTCCGCACCCTATGACGATACGTGCCGAACGGGCCTCGCGTCGCCGGTCGGTCGGTCACGTCCCGTTCCGGCGGTTTCCGGGGGCCTCGGGGGGCTCCGGAGGACTCGGGGGCTCAGGGGGAGTCCGGAAAAAGGGCGAGCACCCTTCACGACAGGGGCCGGAACGTCCCGAACGCGGTCTTCCGCACCGTACGGCACTCCGCGCCGTCCCACTCGTCCGCCGGGCAGGTGATCATGACGGCGTAACCGCTGTCGCCGTCCACCCGGAAGCCGCGGTTGAGGACACGTACCCGCTGACCGCCCTCGGTGCGCTCGAACGTCCAGTCGGCGACGGTCGGGTAGTCGCGCCAGTCCACGGACTTGATGCCCAGCCGCGTGTAACCGCTGCTGCTGCCGCGCACGGCGGGCTCCAGGGCCTTCCAGGCCGCCGCCGCGTCCTCGCCGGGGCTGCCGCTGAAGTCGACCTGGATCTTGGGCAGGCCGCCGCCGGACGGGGTGTAGATGCCGCCGGAGTTCTGCCCCGCTATGCCGGTGCGCCGGTAGCCCTCGGGCATGGCCATCGAGAAGTTGAAGCGGTCGTCGGTGACCGTCTCGTAGCCCTCGGGCGGTGCCTTGCCGCCCTGGTCGTCCCGGCCGCCGTCGTCGCCGTTCCCCCCGGCGCCGTCCGCGCCGCCCTGGTCGCCCCGGCCGTCCTGGCCGTCCTGCCCGGCCGTGCCGTCGTCCTCGCCGGAGGGCGAGGCTTCCGGGGACGCCCCGCCGTCCCCGCCGCCGGAGTCCCGCTCCCCGCCGGAGTCCTGTTCACCTCCGCCGGAGGACACGGCCGAGCTGTCCTCCCCGGCCTGCCCGCCGTCGCCGCCGTCCCCGCCGCCGAGCACCAGGGCCAGCACGGTGCCGAGCACGGCCAGCGCCACCACGGCGGCGACCACCGCCAGCCCGGCGGGCTGCCGCGCCTTGCGCGCCAGCGCGGACGTGCGGGTCCGGAGCACGGACGTGGCCGCGCCGCCGGAGCCGCCGTTCCGGCCGCCGCCGGCCCCCGCGGCACCGTCGGCCGCCGGGGCGGCGGACGCCGTACCGGCCGTGGCGGGCGCGTCGGAGCCGGACGCGTCGGAGCCGGACGCGGCGGGGGCGGACGCGTCGGCCGGGGGGTCCGCGGCACCCGGGGCGGGCGCGGCGGCCGCTCCGTTGCCGCGCCGGGACGCGGCGGCACCGGCCGCCGCCGCGGCCACGGTGTCGCGCACGGCCTTCAGCGCCTCGCGCAGCCGCTCACCGTTCGTACCGCCGCTCGCACCGGCGCGCCGGGCGCCGCCCGGCGCGGTGTCCGCCGCCGCGCCGTCCGCGCGTCCGGTGCCGCCGGCGTCTCCGGCGCCGGCGGCGTCTTCGACGCTCCCGGCCGCCTTCTCCGCTCCGGCGGGCCTCTTCCCGGCCGCGCCGTCCGCCCCGGCCAGCGGCATCACGGTGGTACGGGTGCCCCCGTCCTCCGCCGGCGCCGCCGGCGCGGGCCCGCCGAGCGCCCGCTCCAGCAGCGCCCGCGCGCCGGGCTCGTCCAGCCGCCGCTCCGGTTCCTTGCGCAGCAGGCCGCGGATGACCTCCGTCAGTTCCCCGGCGCGCGCCGGGGGTTCCAGGGGCTCGGTCATCACCGCGGTCAGGGTGGCGATCGCCGACCCCTTGTCGTACGGCGGGTGGCCCTCCACGGCCGCGTACAGCAGCCCGCCCAGCGACCACAGGTCGGACGGCGGCCCGGGGCGCTGGCCGCGGGCCCGCTCGGGCGCTATGTAGGAGGGGGCCCCGACCAGCATGCCGGTGGAGGTCAGCGAGGGGTCGCCCTCGATCTGGGCGATGCCGAAGTCGGTGAGGACGACCCGGCCGTCCTCCTCCGCGATGAGGACGTTGGACGGCTTCACGTCGCGGTGCAGGATGCCCTCGCGGTGCGCGGCGCGCAGCACGTCCAGGATCGCCAGGCCCACCTCGGCCGCCCGGCGCGGCGTCAGCGGCCCGTCCTCGCGCAGGACGTCGGCCAGCGAGCGGCCCTCGACCAGCTCCATGACGATCCAGGGCCGGTCGTCCTCGTCCACCACGTCGTAGACGGTGATGGCGCTGCTGCTGCGGATCCGGGCGATGGCCTTGGCCTCGCGCAGGGTGCGCTTGATGAGCCGCCGCTTCTCCTCCTCGTCCACACTGGACGAGAAGCGCAGCTCCTTCACCGCGACGGTACGGCCCAGGATCTCGTCCTCCGCCCGCCACACGGTGCCCATGCCACCGCGGCCCAGGACGTCGCTCAGCCGGTAGCGCCCGCCCAGCAGCCGTCCGGCCTTCTTCCCGCGGCTGTCCACGTCGCCCATGTGCTTCCTCACACTCAGCCCGCCCCAGCAGTCGCCTCACATTCTCACCCATCGGGTGAGGCACGGCGTACGCGGCCGTCGGCGCGCCACCGGAACGGCGGTGCGCGGTCGTGGTGCTGACGCCCCGGCACACCGGGCATCCCGGATCACGCGGTCCACCGCGGTCCGGAGCCCCGGTCCGCGGCGGTCCGCGGCGGCCCGCGGCGCTCCGGACCGGTTCAGAGCGGGACGATGTCCGGGGCGCCCAGCCGCGCGGCGTCGGCGGTCTGGTCGTCGGGCTGCCGCTGGGACTCCCGCTCGGCCTCGACCCGCTTCTCGTAGTGCGCCACCTCGCGCTCGATCCGGTCGGCGTCCCAGTCGAGCACGGAGGCCATCAGCTCGGCGCACTCACGGGCGCTGCGGGTGCCGCGGTCGAAGGTCTCGATGGAGACGCGGGTGCGGCGGGTGAGGACGTCGTCCAGGTGGAGGGCGCCCTCGTGCGAGCAGGCGTACACCACCTCGGCCTTCAGGTAGTCGTCCGCGTACGGCAGCGGCTCGCCCAGCGAGGGGTCCTCGGCGACCAGTGCCAGCACCTCGTCGGTGAGCGCGCCGTACCGGTTGAGCAGGTGTTCCACCCGGGCCACGTGCAGTCCGGTGCGGGCGGCGATCCGGGCGCGGGCGTTCCACATCGCCGGATAGCCCTCGGCGCCGACCAGCGGCACGTCCTCGGTGCAGGACGGGGCGACCCGGTGGTCGAGGCCGTGCACGGCGGCGTCGACGGCGTCCTTGGCCATCACCCGGTAGGTGGTGTACTTGCCGCCCGCGACCACCACCAGGCCCGGCACCGGATGGGCGACGGTGTGCTCGCGGGAGAGCTGGCTGGTGGCCTCCGACTCCCCGGCCAGCAGCGGGCGCAGCCCGGCGTACACGCCCTCCACGTCGTCACGGGTGAGCGGCACCGCCAGCACGGTGTTGACCCGGTCCAGCAGGTAGTCGATGTCGGCGCTGGAGGCCGCCGGATGGGCCTTGTCCAGGTCCCAGCCGGTGTCGGTGGTGCCGACGATCCAGTGCCGCCCCCAGGGGATGACGAACAGCACGCTCTTCTCGGTGCGCAGGATCAGCCCGGTGGAGGAGTGGATGCGGTCCTTGGGCACCACCAGATGGATGCCCTTGGAGGCGCGGACGTGGAACTGCCCGCGCTCGGCGATCATCCCCTGGGTGTCGTCGGTCCACACCCCGGTGGCGTTCACCACCTGGCGGGCGCGCACCTCGTACTCGCCGCCCTGCTCCAGGTCCCGCACCCGGGCGCCGACCACCCGTTCGCCCTCGCGCAGGAAGCCGACCACCCGCGCCCGGTTGGCGGCGTGGGTGCCGTAGGCGGCGGCGGTGCGGACCAGGGCGGCGACGTAGCGGGCGTCGTCCATCTGCGCGTCGTAGTACTGCAGGGCTCCCACCAGCGCGTCCTTGCGCAGGCACGGGGCGACGCGCAGGGCCTGGCGGCGGGTCAGGTGCCGGTGGCGGGGCAGGCCGCGGCTGCGCCCGGAGGCGGTGCCGAGCACGTCGTACAGCGCCACGCCGGAGCCCGCGTACAGCCGCTCCCAGGCCCGGTGCTTCAGGGGGTAGAGGAAGGGGACGGGTTTGACCAGGTGGGGGGCGATCCGCCGCAGGAGCAGGCCGCGCTCCTTGAGGGCCTCGCGCACCAGGGTGAAGTCCAGCATCTCCAGATAGCGCAGCCCGCCGTGGATCAGCTTGCTGGAGCGGCTGGAGGTGCCCGAGGCCCAGTCGCGGGCCTCGACGAGCCCGGTGCTCAGACCCCGGGTGGCCGCGTCCAGGGCGGTGCCGGCCCCGACCACGCCGCCGCCGACGACCAGTACGTCCAGCTCGCGTTCCGCCATGCGGGCGAGTGCCTCGGCCCGCTCGGCCGGTCCCAGTGCCGCTGTCCTCACCGCTGCCTCCTGATGGGTCGTCCGTCGGCCCCGACCATGACCCCTACCCGGTTAACCGCGCCATCCGCCTGTGCGCACGCCCCTTCTTCGCGCCCCTCCCCGCCTCCCGCGTCCCTCCCTGCCTTTTCTCTGCCTTGCTCTGCCTTGCTCTGCCTTGCTTCGCCTTCCTTCGCCTTCCTCCTGCCTTCCCCGCCTCTCCGGGGCCACGGCCCTCCGCCATTCCCACGACCTTGCGCTCTCCGGAGGGCACCGCTCCGCGAGCAATCCACCATATCTGTCGTATATGTGCTTAACCTGACAGCACCCATGGGCCGGTCCGCAAGCCGAACCGGCCCCGTCCGCCGGCGACAGGGGAAGGGACACCGCCTCATGCCCGTCGATCTCGCCGTCCTCGGTCTGGGCCGTCTCGGTCTGCCCGCGGCCCGGGCGGCCACCGCCGCCGGCATCGGCACCGTCGGCTACGACCCCGACCAGGACACCGTCACCGAGCTGGGTGCCGGGCGCCCCCCGGCGGACGGCGGGCTGTCGGCGGCCGAGGTCCGCCGGATGCTCTCGGCGGGTTTCCGGGCGACCCGCGACCCGGCCGTCCTCGGCCGGGTGCGCACCGCCCTGATCTGCGCCCCCACCCCGCCGGGCGAGGACGGCGCGCCGGACCTGGACGCGGTGCGGGCGGCGGCACTGGCCCTGGGAGAGCGGCTCCGCCCGCGCACCACCGTCGTGGTGGAGTCGGCCGTCCGGCCGGGCGGCACCGAGGAGTACGTCGCCCCGCTGCTGGAGCGGGCCTCGGGGCTGCGCGCCGGGCACGACTTCCACCTCGCCTGCGCCCCGCCCCGGCTGGACCCGGGCAACCGCGCCTACGGCTACGCCAACACCCCGCGCGTCATCGGCGGGCTGACCCCGGCCTGCACCGAGGCCGCCGCCGCGTTCTACGGACGGCTGACCGAGAAGGTGGTGCGGGCACGCGGACTGCGCGAGGCCGAGATGACGGCGGTGCTGGAGACCAATTTCCGGCACGTCAACATCGCCCTGGTCAACGAGATGGCCGTGCTCTGCCACGACCTCGGCGTCGATCTGTGGGACGTGCTCCGCTGCGCGGAGACCAAGCCGTTCGGCTTCCTGCCCTTCCGGCCCGGCCCCGGGGTGGGCGGCCACGGCCTCCCCGTCGACCCCGCCCGGCTGGACCGCGGGGAGCGCACCTCGGACTGCCCGCTGCGGCTGGTCGGGGCCGCCCTGGAGGCCAACGCCCGGATGCCCGGCTATGTGGCCCACCGGGCGGCCACCCTCCTCAACGAGCACGGCAAGTCGGCCCGCGGCGCGCGGGTGCTGCTGCTCGGCGTCACCTACAAGGCCGACCTCGCCGACCGGACCGGCTCCCCCGCCCCCGAGATCGCCCGGCGGCTGCTGGACCTGGGCGCGCGGATCGGCTACCACGACCCGCACGTGCCGCACTGGGAGGTGGCGGGCCGGCCGGTGCCGCGCGCCGACTCGCTGTACGAGTCCGCCGCCGCGGCCGACCTGACCCTGCTGCTCCAGCACCACCGCGTCTACGACCTGCAGAGCCTGTCCGCCAAGGCCCAGCTCCTCCTCGACACCCGTGGCGCCAGCCCGGCGGGCGCCGCCCACCGGCTGTGACGCACGGACGAAGGGGCCGGGTGCCGCGGACCGTCCGTCCGCGGCACCCGGCCCCTTCGTCCGTGCGCTCCGGCGGTCAGCGGGAGACGGTGACCTCCACGCGCTGGAACTCCTTGAGCTCCGAGTAGCCCGTGGTGGCCATGGCCCGGCGCAACGCGCCGAAGAAGTTCATGGAGCCGTCGGGGCTGTCCGAGGGACCCAGCAGGATCTGCTCGGCGGTGCCGACCGTGCCCAGGTTCACCCGCCTGCCGCGCGGGACGACCTCGTGGGCGGCCTCCATGCCCCAGTGGTAGCCGCGGCCGGGCGCGTCGGTGGCACGGGCCAGCGGGGAGCCCATCATCACCGCGTCCGCGCCGCAGGCGATCGCCTTGGGCAGGTCGCCGGAGAGGCCCACGCCGCCGTCGGCGATGACATGGACGTACCGGCCGCCGGACTCGTCCAGGTAGTCGCGGCGGGCCGCCGCCACGTCGGCGACGGCGGTGGCCATCGGCACCTGGATGCCCAGCACGCTGCGGGTGGTGTGCGCGGCGCCGCCGCCGAAGCCCACCAGCACGCCCGCGGCGCCGGTGCGCATCAGGTGCAGCGCGGCGGTGTACGTGGCGCAGCCGCCGACGATGACGGGGACGTCCAGCTCGTAGATGAACTGCTTGAGGTTCAGCGGCTCGGCAGCCGAGGAGACGTGCTCGGCGGAGACGGTGGTGCCGCGGATGACGAAGAGGTCCACGCCCGCGTCGACGACCGCCTTGGAGAACTGCACGGTGCGCTGCGGGGAGAGCGCGGCGGCCGTCACCACGCCGGAGTCGCGGACCTCCTTGATCCGCCGCCCGATCAGCTCCTCCTTGATGGGCGCGGAGTAGATCTCCTGGAGCCGGCGGGTCGCCGTCGCCTCGTCCAGTCCGGTGATCTCCGCCAGCAGCGGCTCGGGGTCCTCGTAGCGCGTCCACAGCCCTTCGAGGTTGAGCACCCCCACGCCGCCCATCTCACCGATGCGGACGGCGGTGCGCGGCGAGACGACCGAGTCCATCGGCGCGGCCAGGAACGGCAGCTCGAAGCGGTAGGCGTCGATCTGCCAGGCGATCGAGACCTCCTCCGGGTCCCGGGTGCGCCTGCTGGGCACCACGGCGATGTCGTCGAAGGCGTACGCGCGCCGGCCGCGCTTGCCACGGCCGATCTCGATCTCAGTCACGTGCTGGGCCCTTCCTACGGTCTACGGCCCCAAGTATCCCCGAGAGCCTCGGCCGGGGCCGCACCCGGGGCGGCGGACGGCCGCGGTACGGCCCGCCGGGCGTCCGGCGGGCCGTACCGCGGCCGTCGGCGGGCTCAGCGCCGGGAGTAGTTCGGCGCCTCGGTCGTCATCTGGATGTCGTGCGGGTGGCTCTCCTTGAGTCCGGCCGCCGTGATCCGCACGAAGCGGCCCTTCTCCTTCAGCTCCGGGACCGTCCGGCCGCCCACGTAGAACATCGACTGCCGCAGTCCGCCGACGAGCTGGTGGACCACCGCGCCCAGCGGGCCGCGGTAGGGGACCTGGCCCTCGACGCCCTCGGGGACGAGCTTGTCGTCGGCCGCGACCGCCTCCTGGAAGTAGCGGTCCTTGGAGTACGACCTGGCCTGGCCGCGCGACTGCATCGCGCCCAGCGACCCCATGCCGCGGTAGGACTTGAACTGCTTGCCGTTGATGAACAGCAGCTCGCCCGGCGACTCCTCGCAGCCCGCCAGCAGGCTGCCGAGCATCACCGTGTCGGCACCGGCGACCAGGGCCTTGGCGATGTCGCCGCTGTACTGCAGACCGCCGTCGCCGATGACCGGGACGCCGGCCTCCCGCGCGGCGAGCGCGGCCTCGTAGATGGCGGTGACCTGCGGGACGCCGATGCCGGCGACCACCCGGGTGGTGCAGATGGAGCCCGGTCCGACACCGACCTTGATGCCGTCGGCGCCGGAGTCGACCAGCGCCCGGGCGCCCTCGCGGGTGGCGACGTTGCCGCCGATCACGTCGACCGGCGAGTTGGACTTGATCTTGGCGACCATCTCGCCGACGAGCCGGGAGTGGCCGTGCGCGGTGTCCACGACGATGAAGTCGGCACCGGCCTCGATCAGCGCCTGGGCCCGCTCGTAGGCGTCCCCGGCCACCCCGACCGCCGCGCCGACGATGAGCCGGCCCTCGGCGTCCTTGGCCGCGTTGGGGTACTTCTCCGCCTTGACGAAGTCCTTGACGGTGATCAGACCCTTGATCACGCCCTCGTCGTCGACCAGCGGCAGCTTCTCGATCTTGTGGCGGCGCAGCAGCTCCATCGCGTCCGAGCGGGAGATGCCCACCTTGCCGGTGACCAGCGGCATCGGCGTCATGACCTCGCGGACCTGGCGGGTGCGGTCCGTCTCGAAGGCCATGTCACGGTTGGTGACGATGCCCAGCAGCCTGCCCGTCGCGTCGGTGACCGGCACCCCGCTGATCCGGAAGCGGCCGCACAGTTCGTCCGCCTCGCCCAGGGTGGCGTCCGGGCGGATGGTGATCGGGTCGGTGACCATGCCGGACTCCGACCGCTTGACCCGGTCGACCTGGGTGGCCTGGTCCTCGATGGAGAGGTTGCGGTGCAGTACGCCCACCCCGCCCTGGCGGGCCATGGCGATGGCCATGCGCGCCTCGGTGACCTTGTCCATCGCCGCGGAGATCAGCGGGACGTTCACCCTCACGTTGCGCGAGATGTACGAGGAGGTGTCGATGTCCTGCGGAGCCATGTCCGACTCGCCGGGGAGCAGCAGCACGTCGTCGTACGTCAGCCCGAGCGGGGCGAACTTCGCGGGCACTCCTTCCGGGCTCTCCGCGCTGCCCACACTGCCGCTGCTGTCCGTCATGACGCCTTCCATGGCACCTTCCCCATACTCTTGCCCGGCGCGGGCGTCCATGCTATCGGCTCCGGCGGGGGCCACATGCCGCCCCGGTCCGCCGCTCACCGGCTGCTCTCCACCGGTCCGTGCGCCGCCGGCCCACTGCCCGGCGGCCGGCTCACTGCTCGGCGAGGGCCCGCAGTCTCGACAGGGCCCGGTGCTGTGCAACGCGTACGGCCCCCGGGGACATTCCGAGCATCTGCCCGGTCTCCTCGGCGGTCAGCCCGACCGCGACCCGCAGCAGCACCAGCTCGCGCTGGTGCTCGGGGAGGTTCGCCAGGAGCTCCCGCGCCCACTTGGCGTCGCTGCTGAGCAGGGCCCGCTCCTCCGGGCCGAGCGAGTCGTCGGGCCGCTCGGGCATCTCGTCCGAGGGCACCGCCGTGCTGCCCGGGCCCCGCATGGCGGCGCGCTGGAGATCGGCGATCTTGTGCTGGGCGATGGCCGTGACGAACGCCTCGAAGGGCCTGCCGGTGTCGCGGTAGCGCGGCAGCGCGCACAGCACCGCCAGGCAGACCTCCTGGGCCAGGTCGTCGACGAAGTGCCGGGCGTCCCCCGGCAGCCTGGTCAGCCGTGTCCTGCAGTAGCGGAGCGCGAGCGGGTGGACGCGGGCCAGCAGGTCGTGGGTGGCCTGTTCGTCCCCCTCCGCCGCACGCTGGACGAGGGCACCGATCTCCCCCCGGCCGCCGGCCGCGGGGGACGTCTCGTCGTCGCGCATCGGTCCATGGTGCACCCGCGGCGGGAGATCCGCCGCACCGCGTCCGTGGTTGTGCGCCGAAGCGTTATGGACAGGGGCACTCGCTGTCACGTCCCGCGCCCTCCCCTCACGCCTGGCCGTCCGGTCCCCGAGGAACTCCATACAACCAGGATGCGGCACGCGGGAGATTACGGCACCGGGCCGTTCCCCGAAGGCCCCGCCACCGCCCGCGGCCGGCGGCCGGACAGAGCCCCTCCCACCCGGGCTCCGCCCCCTGCCGGATCGCCGGACGGGGCCGGTGGGGCGGGGAGCCCACCGGCTCCCCCGCTCCGGCCGTCCCGGACGCCCGCGTACCGGGGTGCGGCGTCCTAGCGGACGAGTCCCCAGCGGAAACCGAGCGCCACGGCGTGTGCCCGGTCGGAGGCGCCCAGTTTCTTGAACAGCCGCCGCGCGTGCGTCTTCACCGTGTCCTCGGACAGGAACAGTTCCCGCCCGATCTCGGCGTTGGAACGGCCGTGGCTCATGCCCTCCAGGACCTGGATCTCCCGCGCGGTGAGGGTGGGCGCGGCGCCCATCTCGGCCGAACGCAGCCGGCGCGGCGCGAGCCGCCAGGTGGGGTCGGCCAGCGCCTGGGTGACCGTGGCCCGCAGCTCGGCGCGCGAGGCGTCCTTGTGCAGGTAGCCGCGGGCCCCCGCGGCGACGGCGAGCGCCACCCCGTCGAGGTCCTCGGCGACGGTCAGCATGATGATGCGGGCGCCCGGATCGGCCGACAGCAGGCGCCGCACGGTCTCGACGCCGCCCAGGCCGGGCATCCGGACGTCCATCAGGATGAGATCGGAGCGGTCGGCCCCCCAGCGGCGGAGGACCTCCTCGCCGTTGGCCGCCGTGGTCACACGTTCCACGCCGGGCACGGTCGCGACCGCGCGGCGCAGCGCCTCTCGGGCGAGCGGGGAGTCGTCGCAGACGAGGACGGAAGTCATGATCGCCCTCCGCAGCTCATGCGCATCACCTTTGGCCTCCAGGGCTGGTACGAATCGTCACCTGTGCGGTTGACCGGCCCGGACATCCGTCCGGCACTCGTCCTCGCCAACCGCCTCCGCACACTCAACGACGGTCACCCGAAAGAGTTACGGTCTCCGGCGCCCGCTTTCAACACCCTACGTGATGGCCCGGACACGGAGGGGGTATCCGGCCCAGTTCAGCGGCCGTGTCGTCATTTGCCCTGTTTGGCGGGTTTTCTTTTTATTGTTCGCGTCTGCCGCCTGAATCGCGAAGATACATATTTACATCTACTCGTACCGTGGATGTACGGTCGTGACTGTTCTCGACTGGTTCACCGGCATCAGTGCGCTTCCGAGAGGACAAGCCATGGCAGATTTCTCCCGTCTACCGGGGCCCAACGCCGATCTGTGGGACTGGCAGCTGCTGGCCGCGTGCCGGGGAGTCGACAGTTCGCTGTTCTTCCACCCCGAGGGAGAACGAGGGGCGGCGCGCAGCGCGCGCGAGGCCTCAGCCAAGGAGGTGTGCATGCGCTGCCCGGTCCGGTCGGAGTGCGCCTCCCACGCGCTCACGGTGCGTGAGCCGTACGGAGTATGGGGCGGTCTGACCGAGGACGAGCGCGAGGAGCTGATGGGCCGGGCCCGCAGCCGGCTGGCCGTGGCCGGCGGCGGCTGACGGACGGGCGGCCCCGCCGGAGGACCGGCCCCTCCCGCGGCCCGGGCGGGACGGGCCGCTCAGCGCCGGGCGGCGGCCGACAGCCGGTCCAGCACGGCCGCCACCACCGGTACGCGCGCGAGGTCCGGCAGCGTCAGCGCCACCACCTCGCGCCGTACCTCCGGGCCGATCCGCACCGTACGCACCCCACTCAGACGCACCGGCTCCAGCGCCATCTCGGACAGCACCGCCACGCCCAGACCCGCGCCGACCAGCCCCACCGCGGCCGGGTAGTCGTCGGTGGCGAAGTCGATGCGCGGGGTGAAACCCGCCCGCTCACAGATCCGTACCAGCTGGCGGCGGCAGCGCGGGCAGCCCGCGATCCAGGACTCCCCGGCCAGCTCCGCGAGCTCCACGCGCTCCGCGTCCGCCAGCCGGTGGCCCCGGGGGAGCAGCCCGACGAGCCGGTCGGTGAGCAGCGGCCGCACCACCAGCCCGTCCTCCCCCCACTCCTCCCCGGTGTCCGGCGCACCGGAGCCCGCCCGCGCGGTCCCGGCGATCCCCGCGGCGGGCTCCGGGTAGCGGTAGGCGAGCGCGATCTCGCACTCCCCCTCGCGGAGCATCTCCACCGAGGGCGGCGGCTGCGCCTCGACCAATGACATCCGCACGCCGGGATGCTCCGCGCGCAGCGCGGCGAAGACCCCCGGCACCAGGGTGGCGCTGGCGCTGGGGAAGGACACCAGCCGCACCCGGCCCGCCCGCAGCCCGGCGATGGCCGCGACCTCCTCCTCGGCAGCGGTCAGTGAGGCCAGGATTCCGGCGGCGTGCCGCACCAGCGCCTCACCCGCCTCGGTCAGCCGGGTCTCCCGGCCGGTGCGGACCAGCAGCAGAGTGCCCACCGTCCGCTCCAGCGCCCTCATCTGCTGGCTGACGGCGGGCTGGGTGCAGCCCAGCTCACGGGCGGCGGCGGAGAACGACCCGGTGCGGGCCACGGTGCGCAGCACCCGGAGATGGCGGGCCTCGATCACCGCTCCACCATAAGCGGGGCTCCGCGGGCGGGGCCGGTCCGGCGTCCGGACGGACGGACACCCGCTCGCCCCGCCGGGGCCGCCGTTCTAGCCTGCCTGTCATGCGACTTCTCTCCGTGAACCTGGCCCGGCCCCGCGCCGCCGACTACACCGACTCCCCCACCGGGGCCACCGGTATCGGCAAGCGGCCGGCCGACGGTCCGGTCGCCGTGGCCGCGCCCGGCCCCAGGGGCGCGGGCGGCAGCGGGCTCGCCGGGGACTTCGTCGGCGACCTGCGCTTCCACGGCGGCGACCACCAGGCCGTGTACGCCTATGCCCGGGAGGACCTGGACGACTGGGCGGCGGCCCTCGGCCGGGACCTGCCGAACGGGGTCTTCGGCGAGAACCTGACCACCGCGGGAGTGGACGTGTGCGGCGCCCTGATCGGCGAGCGCTGGCGCGTCGGGGAACGGGTGGTGCTGGAGGTCTCCGCCACCCGCACCCCCTGCCGCACGTTCGCGGGCCGGCTGGCGGAACTGGGCGTCCTCCCCGCGGCCCGTTCCGCACGGAGCGCGGCGGAGGGCCCGGGCAGTGCCGGGACTCCCGGTGATCCGGGGCAGCGCCCGGAGAACTGGCTGAAGCGGTTCACCCGGGCGGCCGTGCCCGGCGCCTATCTGCGGGTGGTCGAACCGGGCGAGATCCGCGCCGGGGACCCCGTCGAGATCCTGTACCGGCCGGACCACGAGGTGACCTCCGCCTTCCTCTTCCGCGCGCTGACCACCGAGCGCGAGCTGCTCCCGCGCGTCCTGGCCGCCGGGGACGCGCTGCCGCCCCGCGAGTACGAGGAGGCGCAGCGGTACGCCGAGCGGGCCGGGGAGAGGGACCACGCGGCGCGCCTCCCGGCGCCTCCCGACGCTTCCGGCGCCTCCTGACCGGCCGGTCCGCCCGCCCGGCCGGCCGGATAGCGTTCCCGTATGACGACTGCACTGATCACAGGAGCCACCGCGGGCATCGGAGCGGCGTTCGCCCGGCGGCTGGCGCGCGACAAACACGACGTGGTGCTGGTGGCCCGGGACACCGAGCGGCTGCGGCGGCATGCCACGGAGCTGCACGACCGGCACGGCGTCGAGGCGTCCATACTCACCGCCGACCTGGCCACGGACGAGGGCATCGAGGCGGTCGAGGAGCGGCTCGGCGACCGCAGGCACCCGGTCGAGCTGCTGGTCAACAACGCCGGCTTCGGCCACAAGGGGCGCTACCCGGAGGTCCCGCTGGAGGACGAGCTGCGGATGCTCAAGGTGCACTGCGAGGCCGTGCTGCGGCTGACCACGGCGGCCGTGGAGAGCATGCGCGAACGGGGCCGGGGCGCGGTGATCAACGTGTCCTCGGTGACGGCCTTCCTGCCGCGCGGCACCTACGGCGCCTCCAAGGCGTGGATCGCGCAGTTCACCCAGGGCGCGGCCCAGGACCTGGGCCCGTCGGGGGTACGGCTGATGGCGCTGTGTCCGGGCTTCGTGCGGACCGAGTTCCACCGGCGCGCCGAGATGCGGACGGAGAAGGTGCCGGGGTGGATGTGGCTGAACGCGGACCGCGTCGTGGACACGGCCATGGCGGATCTGGCGAGGGGCCGGGTCCTGTGCATTCCGGACCCGCGTTACAAGACGCTCCTGGGCGTGGCCCGGCTGGCGCCCCACGGCCTGGTCTCCCGCGTGTCCTCCAGCGTCGGGCGCTTCGGCCCGAGGTGACGGGCCGTACGGGCGGCGGCACGACGACGGTCCGGCTCCCCCGGAGGGGAGCCGGACCGTACCGCGAGAGCGGCCCGGGGCCGGAAAGGCACGACCCCGGCGGACGCCTCAGTGGACGCCTCAGTGAGCGTGGCCGTGACCGTGGCCGGCGGCCTCCGGCTCCTCCTCGGCGGGCTTCTCCACGACCAGGGTCTCGGTCGTCAGCAGCAGCGAGGCGATGGAGGCGGCGTTCTCCAGGGCGGAGCGGGTGACCTTCACCGGGTCGATGACGCCGGCCTTGACCAGGTCGACGTACTCGCCGGTGGCGGCGTTGAAGCCGTGGCCCCTCTCCAGCTCGGCGACCTTGGAGGTGATGACGTAGCCCTCCAGGCCGGCGTTCTCGGCGATCCACCGCATCGGCTCGACCAGGGCCCGGCGGACGACCGCGACACCGGTGGCCTCGTCGCCGTCCTTGCCCAGGCTGTCCTCCAGCACCTTGGCGGCGTGGACCAGCGCGGAGCCGCCACCGGAGACGATGCCCTCCTCGACCGCGGCGCGGGTCGCGGAGATGGCGTCCTCCAGACGGTGCTTCTTCTCCTTGAGCTCGACCTCGGTGGCCGCGCCCACGCGGATCACGCACACGCCGCCGGCCAGCTTCGCGAGGCGCTCCTGCAGCTTCTCGCGGTCCCAGTCGGAGTCGGTGGTCTCGATCTCGGCCTTGATCTGCGCGACGCGGGCCTGCACGTCGTCGGCCTTGCCGCCGCCGTCGACGATGGTGGTGTCGTCCTTGGTGACGGTCACGCGGCGGGCGGTGCCCAGCACGTCCAGACCGGCCTGGTCCAGCTTCAGGCCGACCTCCTCGGCGATGACGGTGGCGCCGGTCAGCGTCGCCATGTCGCCGAGCATCGCCTTGCGGCGGTCGCCGAAGCCCGGGGCCTTGACGGCCACCGCGTTGAAGGTGCCGCGGATCTTGTTGACCACCAGCGTGGACAGGGCCTCGCCCTCGACGTCCTCGGCGATGATCAGCAGCGGCTTGGAGCTGTTCGCCTGGATGATCTTCTCCAGCAGCGGCAGCAGGTCCTGGATGGAGGAGATCTTGCCCTGGTGGATCAGGATGTACGGGTCGTCGAGGACGGCCTCCATCCGCTCCTGGTCGGTCACCATGTACGGCGACAGGTAACCCTTGTCGAAGGCCATGCCCTCGGTGAAGTCCAGCTCCAGACCGAAGGTGTTGGACTCCTCGACGGTGATCACACCGTCCTTGCCGACCTTGTCCATCGCCTCGGCGATCAGCTCGCCGACCTGCTTGTCCTGGGCGGACAGCGCGGCGACGGCGGCGATGTCCTCCTTGGAGTCGATCGGGCGCGCGGCGGTGAGCAGGTCGTCGGAGACGGCCTTGACCGCGGCGTCGATGCCCTTCTTCAGGGCGGCCGGGGAGGCGCCGGCGGCGACGTTGCGCAGGCCCTCGCGGACCAGCGCCTGGGCCAGCACGGTGGCGGTGGTGGTGCCGTCACCCGCGATGTCGTTGGTCTTGGTCGCCACCTCCTTCACGAGCTGGGCGCCCATGTTCTCGTAGGGGTCGTCGACCTCGACCTCGCGGGCGATGGTGACACCGTCGTTGGTGATGGTCGGGGCGCCGAACTTCTTGTCGATGACGACGTTGCGGCCCCTGGGGCCGATCGTCACCTTCACGGTGTCGGCGAGCTTGTTGACGCCGCGCTCGAGGGCGCGACGGGCGTCCTCGTCGAACTTCAGGATCTTCGCCATGGTTGCTTCGGTCCTCCCGGGCCTGTGGGGTCCTCGTCAAACGATCCGCGCCCCGGCCCCGGCTGTGTCAGAGGCGGGTGCCGGAGCGCGGATCACAGGCGGCCTTCGCCGCTCGCTTCTTACTTCTCGATGATCGCGAGGACGTCGCGAGCCGAGAGGACGAGGTACTCCTCGCCGCTGTACTTCACCTCGGTGCCGCCGTACTTGCTGTACAGCACGATGTCGCCGACCTTGACGTCGAGCGGCAGCCGGTTGCCGTTCTCGAAGCGGCCCGGACCGACGGCCAGGACGGTGCCCTCCTGGGGCTTCTCCTTGGCCGTGTCCGGGATGACCAGGCCGGAGGCCGTGGTCTGTTCCGCGTCGAGCGGCTGGACCACGATGCGGTCCTCGAGCGGCTTGATGGCAACCTTGGAGCTAGTGGCGGTCGTCACGATCCGACCTCCCCCTTCGGAGATCTCAGCGGGGTTTGGATGTCTGGGGTGGCGACCTGGTAGATCCGTCGTCGCGGGTGCCGGATCTGCCCGTCGCTGGGGTTGGCACTCTCCATGGGGGAGTGCCAGATCCGAGACTATGCGGGCGTTAGCACTCAGTCAACCGGAGTGCCAACGCACGGCGCGTTGCGCGCGCCCGCGCCGGTACGCTGGCCCCGTACCGCGTCGGAGCATCCCCCGTGAGGAAACCGCCGGTGGACGTGCCGACAGATCCTCCGGCACCCGTCCGTTCCTGCGGCTGGCCAACGCGGTGGAGGCCGCCGCCCCCACCCCGCTGTACGCCGCGACGCGGATGGGCGTCCGGCTGGGCGAGCGGCAGCGCCCCGAGGCGGACGTACTGGTCGTGGACGCCCCGCCGCGGGCGGAGCGCACCTTCTACCTGCCCGGAGAGGTGGTGCTCGTCGCCGAGGTCGTCTCGGCGGAGTCGGCGGTACGGGACCGGGAGACCAAGCCGCCGAAGTACGCGGCGGCCCGCATCCGGCACTTCTGGCGGGTGGAGAGGGAGAACGGCCGGGTGGTCGTGCGCGTTCACGAACCGGACGACACCACCGGCGCGTACGTGGTCACCGGCATCCACCGCGGCAGGCTTACCGTCCCGGTGCCCTTCCCCCTGGAGATCGACCTCACCACGCTGTACCGGCGCTGAGATGATGGGCCGGTGCGCGCACCGTCCGACGATCCCACCGATCCCCCGACCGACCCCGTGGCCGTCTTCCACCGCCTGCTGACCGATGAGGGGCAGCATCTCCTGGCCGGACTGCGGGAGTACGACCCCGGGCAGGAGCTGGCCGTCGCCACCCGGCTGCGCCGGGACCACCCGGCCGAACTGGTCTCGGCGGCCATCGCCCAGGCCCGGCTGCGGCAGCGGGCGGCGGCGAAGTTCGGGCCCGGGGACGCACAGCGGATGTACTTCACGCCCGACGGCGTGGAACAGGCCACCCGCGCGGGCGTGGCCGCGTACCGCGCCGGGCGCTTCGCCGCGCTCGGGGTGCGGTCCGTCGCCGATCTGTGCTGCGGCATCGGCGGGGACGCCATCGCCCTGGCCCGCGCGGGCATCCGCGTCCTGGCCGTCGACCGCTCCCCGCTCACCTGCGCGGTCGCCCGCGCCAACGCCGGGGCGCTGGGCCTGGCCGACCGGATCGAGGTGCGGTGCGCCGATGTGACGGAGGTGGACACCGGCGGCTTCGACGCCGTCTTCGCCGACCCGGCCCGGCGCGGCGGACGCGGCCGGATCTTCGACCCCGAGGCGTACTCGCCCCCGCTGTCCTGGGCGGTGGCCGCCGCCCGCCGCGCCCCGTACGCCGCCCTGAAGGTGGCGCCCGGCATCCCCCACGAGGCGGTGCCCGAGGACGCGGCGGCGGAGTGGATCTCCGACGGCGGGGACGTGAAGGAGGCCGTGCTGTGGTTCGGGCTGCCGGCGGCGGAGCGCGCGACGCGCGCCACCCTGCTGCCCGGCCCCCGCACCCTGGTCTCCACGGGGGTGCCGAACCCTCCCCCTGGGCCCGGCGGCCCGGGAGGTACCCCCACCCCCGGGCCCGGCGGCCCGGTCGGCCGCTATCTGTACGAGCCGGACGGCGCCGTCGTCCGCGCCCATCTGGTCGCCGAGGTGGCGGACGCGGTCGGCGGACGTCTGATCGACCCGACGATCGCCTACGTCACCTCCGACGAGCTGCGCCCGGTGCCGTACGCCACCGCGTACGAGATCACGGACACGCTGCCGTTCAACCTCAAGCGGCTGAAGGCGCTGCTGCGGGAGCGCGGGGTGGGCACGCTCACGGTGAAGAAGCGCGGTTCGGCCGTCGAGCCGGAGGAGCTGCGCCGCAGGCTGAAGCCCACCGGCCCGAACGCGGCCACGGTCTTCCTCACCCGCGTCGCGGGCGCCCCGACGACCCTCCTGGGCCGGCCGGTCCGCCCGGCCCAGGACCCCGGTCAGGCCCGGCAGCACCGCTCGAAAGGGTGACGATCGCCCGATCCCGCCCGCCCGCCACACGGCCCCCGCGACGACCCTGCCGGGGCACCCGACGCGGCGTAGCCCGACATCAGCGGCAGGGGGAGGACAGCGGTGACCGCCGATCCCATCACCGAGCCGATGAACATGCCGCAGAACCAGGACCCCAACGATCTGCTGATCGCGTCCGAAAAGGCAGCGGATGCGCCGATTCGGGCCGAGTACGTCGAGGGGACGATGATCGTGCCGCCACAGCCCGACGATCACCACAACGATGCCGCGGCAGAGTCCTGCTTCCAGTTGCGTTCGGCCGGGTTTCCGCTGGCCGGGCTGGGAAGCGGTTACCGCGTGGCGGGGCCGGAGGGGACACGCTCCCTCATCGTTCCGGACTTCTGCGTGCGGCGTCGCAAGCCCACCGAGCCGGACGAGGCGTACCGCAGGGCGCACCGGGGCCGGCTCCGCTGAGCCGGACCGGCCGGGAGACCGGCCCGGAAGACTCCGGGGAACACCGGGGGCGGGCCCGCCCCGCCCCCTTCACTCCCGCACCGGGGACCTGCCCGAGACCGGGCAGGTCCTCGTCCGCGTCGAGGACTCCCCCGGGAGCCGGGGAGGGCGGGCGCGCTCAGGAGACCTCCGTGCTCTCGAAGCGCCAGCGGTGGACCGGCCGGTGCAGCAGTTCCCCGGGCGGGTCGGGGAGTTCGGGCAGGCCGTCGGCGTCGTGGGGCGCGTCCCACCAGGTGACGACCAGGACCCGGTCGGCCGGGGCGGTGAAGGTCTCCCGGCGGAGCGGTGCGGGGTCGAGCGCCTGGGCGCGGACCCATTCCAGCAGCCGTGCGCCGCGGCCGTCGGCGGCGCGGGCCTCCCACATCAGAGCGATGGTCATGGGGCGATTCTGCCGTCCCGGCCCGTACGTCCCGGGCTGAGGCCGGCCGCGGCCGGCCTCAGCCCGGCACCGCGCGCAGCGCGCAGCGCGCCGGGGCGGCGGTCGGTGAGGCGGTCGAGGGCGGCGGCGGTGGCCTCGTCGGCGGGGAGGTGGACGATCAGCCGCTGGTCGTCGTCGGCGGGCAGTTCCAGGGTCTCGTACGCCACCGGACTGCAACCGCAGCTTTCCCGCCTCCCTGAAGACCGCCGTCGACTGGTACTACGCCGAGTGGCAGGGCAAGGCGGTCGGTTTCGTCGGCTACGGCGGGGCCAGCGGCGGTCTGCCGGCGATCGAGCATCTCAAGCAGGTCTTCGGCGAGCTGAACGCCCACACCGTGCGCGACAGCGTCAGCTTCCCCCCGGTACTTCGAGCTGTTCGACGCCGACGGGCGGCTGCGGGAGCCCGAAAGGGCGGAGGGCGACGCGAAGACGATGCTCGACCAGTTGGAGTGGTGGGGCTCGGTGCTGCGCGAGGCCCGGCTGGCGCGGCCGCTCCCCGCGACGCGGTGACCGGGCCGGCCCGGCGGTCAACCGTGGAGACTCCCCGCACCCGTCTCGTGCACGTGGTCGTGGGACGTGCCCGGGACGTGCGGTTCGGTGACCGGCAGGGAGGAGTCGGCCGGCAGGTCCCAGTCGGAGGGCGCCCGGTTCCGGGCGACCATCTCGGCGCCCAGGGCCGCGACCATCGCCCCGTTGTCGGTGCACAGTTTGGGGCGCGGCACCCGCAGGGTGATCCCGGCCGCCGCGCACCGCTCCTCGGCCAGGGCGCGCAGCCGGGAGTTGGCCGCGACGCCGCCGCCGATCATCAGGTGGTCCACGCCCTCCTCCCGGCAGGCACGTACGGCCTTGCGGGTCAGCACGTCGACGACCGCCTCCTGGAAGGAGGCGGCGACATCGGCGACCGGCACCTCCTCGCCCGCGTTCCGCCTGGCCTCGATCCAGCGGGCGACGGCGGTCTTCAGGCCGGAGAAGGAGAAGTCGTACGGCGCGTCGCGCGGGCCGGTCAGGCCGCGCGGGAAGGCGATGGCGTCCGCGTCGCCCTCCCGCGCGTAGCGGTCGATGACGGGACCGCCGGGGAAGCCGAGGTTGAGCACCCGGGCGATCTTGTCGAACGCCTCGCCCGCCGCGTCGTCGATGGTGGCGCCCAGCGGGCGGACGTCGGAGGTGATGTCGGAGGACAGCAGCAGCGAGGAGTGGCCGCCGGAGACCAGCAGGGCCATGGTCGGCTCGGGCAGGGCGCCGTGTTCGAGCTGGTCGACGCAGATGTGGGAGGCGAGGTGGTTGACGCCGTACAGCGGCTTGCCGAGCGCGTAGGCGTACGCCTTGGCCGCCGAGACACCCACCAGCAGCGCCCCGGCCAGGCCGGGGCCGGCGGTGACGGCGATGCCGTCGAGGTCGCTCGCGGCGACCCCGGCCTCCTTCAGGGCGCGCCGGATGGTGGGGACCATCGCCTCCAGATGGGCGCGGCTGGCGACCTCGGGCACCACACCGCCGTACCGGGCGTGCTCGTCCACGCTGGAGGCCACCGCGTCGGCGAGCAGGGTGTGTCCGCGCACGATGCCCACGCCGGTCTCGTCGCAGGAGGTCTCGATGCCGAGGACCAGGGGTTCGTCAGCCATGGGGCACCGTTCCTTGGGGTGATCCTTGGGGTTCTGTCGCGGGGTCCGGACCGGGGTCCGGGGGCGCGGGGTCCATGCGGCGGCGCATCACGAGGGCGTCCACGTTGCCCGGCTGGTAGTAGCCGCGGCGCAGGCCGACCGTCTCGAAGCCGAAGCGCTCGTACAGCCGCCGGGCCCGGGGGTTGTCCACCCGGACCTCCAGCAGCACCTCCTCGCACTCGAACTCGGTGGCGGCGCCGAGCAGCGCGGTCAGCAGCCGGCCGCCGAGTCCGGTGCCCCACCGGTCGCGGGCGGTGGCGATGGTCTGGATGTCGCCGGTGCCGCCGGCGGCGGCGAGCCCGCCGTAGCCCACCAGCCGGCCTCCGCCGCCGTCACCGTCGGCACCGGGCGACTCGGCGACGAGGTAGCGGCGGGTGGCGTACGGGCCGCGGGCCCGGGCGAGTTCGGACCAGAACAGGGCGGGCGTCCAGGCGTCCCGCGGGAACAGCTCCCGCTCCAGCTCCAGTACCGGTTCGATGTCCCACCAGCGCATCTCGCGCAGCACGGGCTGTGCGGGCTGTGCGGACGGCAAGGACGGCACGGCTCCGGTCACCGGGGAAGGACCACCTTGTAGTTCGCGGGCACCCTGGCGTCCGGGCGCCGCAGGTACAGCGGCAGCGGCGGCAGGAAGCCCGCGCCGTCACCGTCCCCGCCGGCCGCCGCCAGTTTCTCGGCGGCCAGTGCCGCCAGCGCGGCGGCCGAGGCGTGCTCGGGCGGGCCGGGGCGGAAACCGGTGAAGACGTCCGCGTACAGCTTCGCCCCCGCGCCCGCGGCGGGGACGTCCGCGACGATCTCGGCGATGTCGGCCGGGCGGTCCACGGCCGGCTCGCCCAGCCGGGTGCGGGCGTCGGCGTAGCGCGCCCAGTACACCTCCTTGCGGCGGGCGTCGGTGGCGACGACGAACGGGCCGTCCAGCCCGGCGCCGGCGGCGGCGTACGCGATGCCGTCCAGGGTGCACAGCCCGTGGACGGGGATGTCCCGGGCGGCCCCGACGGTGACCGCGGTCATCAGTCCGACCCGCAGCCCGGTGTACGGGCCGGGCCCGGTGCCGACGACGATGCCGGTCACGTCGCCGAGCGCGGCGCCCGCCTCGGCGAGGACGCGGTCGACGGCCGGGAGCAGCAGTTCGCCGTGGCGGCGGGCGTCCACCTCGTCCGCGGCGGCGAGGACCCTCCTGCCGTCGTGCAGGGCTACGGTGACGGCGGGTGTGGCGGTATCCAGAGCGAGCAGGAGCACGCCCCAAGCGTACGGCGCGTTCGTGATCGCCGGTTCCGCGGCGGCTGCTACCGTCGAACGGCGAGGACCGACAAGGCATACGAACACACCGGGACGCGGAGTGCCGGTGCGCGGGAAGGCGGGAAGACGGTGGCACGCAGCAGCGCGGGGGTGGTCGTGGCCGGGCTGACCGCGGCAGCACTCGCCGTCGTCGGCTTCCTGGCGTACCAGGCGTCCGCCGCCCAGGACCGGCGGGACACCGGCGCCGACCGCACCCCCGCCGCGTCGGCCTCTCCCTCCCCGGGCGCCGGCAAGGCAGGCGAGAGGGACAAGGCGAATAAGGCGGACGGCACGGAGCGGACCGCGCTGCCGCCCGGTTCGGGCACCGGCGAGCGCATCGTGTACTCGCTGGGCAGCCGGCGGGTCTGGCTGGTGGGCGCCAACGAGCAGGTCACCCGCACCTACCGGGTCGTCCCCGGCGCGGTGGACCCGGAGCCCGGGGAGTACGCCGTGACCTCCCGCACCGAGCGCGTCACCGGCTCCGACGGGGTACCGGTGGCCCATGTGGTGCTGTTCACCCAGGTGGAAGGGACCGTGGTGGGGTTCAGCGCGGCGGTGGACGGCTCACTGCCGACGGGGGCACCCAAGGAGGGCACGGGCGGCGTCCGGGAGCGGCCCGAGGACGGCGAGGCGATGTGGAAGTTCGCCACGGTCGGCACGAAGGTCGTCGTCGTCCCCTGAATCGTCCTCTCCCGAGCCGTCGTCCCCCGCCCGCCTCCCGGCCCCGGCTCCGCAGGGCAGGCCCGCGCGGCGGCAACGGCACGCGGCGGTGCCCGCCTTCACCGCGTTTACGCCCGCCCTCTTGCGAACAAACGCTCCACATCAGAAGCGGAGTGCGCGGTGAGCGCGGGGCACAGGGGGGGCCAGTGGCACTGGAACCGGGCGGGTCCACCGGAAAAACCGTCGGCCGGGTCACCGACGACGGAGATCGGAAACTGGCGGACCGGGTGGCGGAGGAGCGCAGGGAGACCGAGAAGGAGCGTGCCGACCGGCGGTGGACGGAGCTCCTCCAGGAGGTCCGGGTGGCCCAGATGGGCATCCAGATCCTCCTCGGCTTCCTGCTGAGCGTGGCCTTCACCAACCGCTTCACGGACCTGGGCCCGATCGACCGCAACATCTACGTCGTCACGGTCCTGTTCGGGTCGGCGGCCACCGGAACGCTGATCGCCCCCGTCGCCCTGCACCGCTTCGTCACCGGGCACCGGATGAAACCCCAGACGGTCGAGTGGGCCGCCCGGCTGACCATCACCGGGCTGATCCTGCTGCTGTTCACGGTGACCTGCGCCCTGCTGCTGATCCTGCGCGTGGTGCTGGACAACGGGATGGCCTGGTGGATCACCGGGGCGCTGTTCCTGTGGTTCGTGGCCTGCTGGTTCATGCTGCCCTTCTGGGCCCGCAGCGTCGGCCCCGAGCGCCGGGCCATGGGCGAGTAGCGGGCCGCGGACGGGCCCGGACGGCGTCAGGCCGCCTCGGCCCCCTGGCCGCCGTCCTCCGCCGGGCGTCGCCCGGATCCGGGGGGAGCCTCGGAGACCTCGGGCGCTTCGGGCCCGCCTCCGCGCTCCACGGGAGCCGGGCCGGGAGGCGTCGAGACCGCGTCGGCCGCGGCACACGCGGCCAGCAGCCTGCGCATCGGCACCGGGGCGGGTCCGGCCTCCGGCCGCGTGACGGGCTCGGTTTTCCGCTCGTGGGCCTCCATGGGTCCTCCCTGTGGCTCCCGGGCGAGCGTGGTTGGGTATGCCTGACCACGTCCTGACCTCCATGTCACCACGTCCGCGGGGCGACACGCAACATCTTGCCGACACCGCGTCGGGATCGTGTCGGGGCAGTACCGGGGTCCGCGGGGACCGTCCGCCGTGCCGGGTGGGCGGTACGGCCGGCGCCGTGCCCGAGGGCGCCGCGAGCCCGCGGCCCCCGGCCACGGCGCTAGGCCGTGGCGGTGAGGGCGGACAGGTCGGCTCCGGCCCAGCGCCCGCCGACGCCGGTCACCGTCACGGTGCGCGTGTCGTGGTCCTCCGGCGGATCCGCGCCGTCCTCGCCCGCGGTCCCCGCCGTCCCCGCGGCACGCTCGATGACCACGTGCAGCCGGTCCTCCGAGAGCTCCTCGACCCGGCCCTCGCCCCACTCCACGACCACCACCGACTCCGGCAGCGACACGTCCAGGTCCAGGTCCTCCATCTCCTCCAGCCCCCCGCCGAGCCGGTAGGCGTCCACATGCACCAGCGGAGGGCCGTCGCCGAGCGGCGGATGCACCCGGGCGATCACGAAGGTCGGCGAGGTGACCGCGCCGCGCACCCCCAGGCCCTCCCCCAGGCCCCGGGTGAGGGTCGTCTTGCCCGCGCCCAGCTCCCCGGTGAGCAGCACGAGGTCGCCGGGGCGCAGCAGCCGGGCCAGCCTCCGGCCCGTCTCGCGCATGCGGTCGGGGGTGCCGACGGGGATGCGTACGGCGGGGCTCTCAGGAGCCTTCGGAGCGGCCCCGGTTCCGGTCCCCGCGTTCGGGCGGTGCGGTGTGCTCATGGCTGTGGATGGTACGCGTCAGCAGCCCGGCGAGCCGGTCGTTGACCAGCTCGGGCCGCTCCAGCATCACCAGGTGCCCGGCGCCCTCCACGACGACCAGTTCGGCGTGCGGCAGCGCCTCGGCCATCACCTCGCTGTGCTCGCGCGGGGTGAGCAGGTCCCGGTCGCCGGTGAGGATCAGGGCGGGGCGCCCGGCGCCGAAGACGGCCAGCGCGGCGGTCTTGTCGTGCTCGGCGAAGGCCGGGTAGAAGTCCGCGACCACGTCGACCGGCACCGACTCGATCAGCCGCTCGGCGAAGCGCGCCACCCCGGGGTCGACGTCGCGGGTGCCGAAGGAGTACCGCTTGATCAGGCCCGTGAAGAGGTCGGCGGTGGCCTTCCGGCCGCGCTCGACCAGATCGGCCCGGGTCGCCAGGGTCCGCAGCACGCCCGGCGCCAGCCGTTTCAGCGCCCTGGCCCCGGCGGCGGGCAGCCCGTAGGTCACCTCGGTGAGCCCGCCCGCCGAGGTGCCCAGCAGGACCACCGCGGCGACGCGCCCGGCGACGTACTCGGGGTACAGGGCGGCCAGCGCCATCACCGTCATGCCGCCCATGGAGTGCCCGACGAGGACGACCGGCCCGGCGGGGACGGCCGCGTCGAGCACCGCCTTCAGATCGTGGCCGAGCCGGTCGATGGTCACCGTCTCCCCGGCCCGGCCGCGCCCGGAGCGGCCGTGGCCGCGCTGGTCCCAGTAGACGGCGCGCAGGGCGGGGGGACGCGGGGCGTCGGGGGAGGCGGTGGGTTCCAGGCCGCGCAGGGCGGCGCGCTGGAAGTGCCAGACGTCCTGGGCCAGACAGTAGCCGTGGCTGAAGACGACCGTCGGCGTACCCGGCGCGGCGCCGCCGTCCGGCTCGTCGGTCTCGTAGTGCAGCTCGGTGCCGTCGTCGGCCGTCGCCCGGCCGGGGGTGCCGCGCAGCGAGCCGTACGGGCCCGCGGCGTCCAGGGCCAGCCGGGCCCGGTGGCGCACCTCGCGGTGCACGGTCAGCCGTTCGACGGCCACGCCCGCGGCCACCGCGGCGGCGGCGACGCCCAGCACCGCGCCGGCCAGCCCGGCGCGGCGCGCCCATCCTCTTCCGCCCGTCTCCGTCATGCTCCGGTCACATGTCCGCGTTCAGGTGTATGCGCGGCACCCGGGCACCGATCCGGGTGACGATCTCGTACGGGATGGTACCCACCGCGCGCGCCCAGTCCTCGGCGGTCGGCTCGCCCGCGGCACCGGGCCCGAAGAGGACCGCCTCGTCCCCGGCCTCGGCCGCGTCGCCACCCAGGTCCACCACGAACTGGTCCATCGCCACCGTCCCGGCGACCGTCCGCCACTTCCCGGCCACCAGCACCGGACCGGTGCCGGAGGCGTGCCGGGGGACGCCGTCGGCGTAGCCGGCCGGGATCAGGGCCAGGGTGGTCTCGCCGGGGGTGGTGTAGCGGTGGCCGTAGCCCACCCCGTGCCCGGCCGGGACCCGCTTGACCGAGGCCAGGGCGGCCCGCAGCGTCATCACCGGCCGCAGCCCGAAGTCCTCGGGCGCGCCGATCTCCGGCGAGGGCGAGAGCCCGTAGACCGACAGGCCGGGGCGCACCAGGTCGAAGCGGGCCTCGGGGAGGCTGAGCGTGGCCGGCGAGTTGGCCAGGTGCCGCACCTCCGGTTCCAGCCCGGCGCGTCCGGCGACGGCCAGCGCCTCGTGGAAGGCGGTGAGCTGCGCGGCGACGGAGGGGTGGCCGGGCTCGTCGGCGCAGGCCAGGTGCGACCACACCCCGACGACCCGCACGGTGCCCTCGGCCTCGGCGGCGCGGGCGGCCGCCACCAGGGCGGGCCACTCGGCGGGCTGGCAGCCGCCCCGGCCCAGTCCGGTGTCGGCCTTCAGGTGGACACGGGCGGTGCGGCCGCAGGCGCGGGCGGCGGCCGTGATCTCCGCCAGCGCCCACGGTGCGCCGGCCGCCACGTCGACGTCCGCCTCGATCGCCGCCCGCCAGGGCCCGCCGGGCGTCCACAGCCAGCACAGCAGCCGGCCCCGGTCGCCCGCGGCGCGCAGCGCCAGCGCCTCCTCGGGGGTGGCCGTCCCGAGCCAGGCCGCCCCGGCCTGCCGGGCGGCGCGGGCACAGGGGACCATGCCGTGACCGTAGGCGTCGGCCTTGACCACGGCCATCAGCTCGGCCCCGGCCGCGCGCTCCCGCAGCGCGCGCACATTGCCGCGCAGCGCGGCGAGATCGATCTCCGCACGGACCCGGTGGGACGTCCGGCCGGGTGCCGGCACGTGCGGGGCGGGTGGCTCATTTGCGACGTTCATCGTTCCCCCAGTCTCTCAGGTCCCCGCCCTGCCGCACCCCTGCGGCTTCCCCCGCCGCTGCCCTTTCGGCCGCGGCCGGACACCGCCCCCGCCGCGGTACGTCCCGGCCGCCGCCCCGGGCCGGTGCCGAGGCCGGGACGGCCTGCCGGGAAGCTCGCGGCACCCGGGGGCGCGAGCCCCGTGAGCCGCCGGACGGCCCGGGCGGGCCGGGCGGGGCTCAGGTGCCCAGGGGCCCACGCCCCCGGCGGCTCACGAGGAGCGGCCGTCCCGCCCGGCTCCGGCCACCGGGCCGGAAATCCGCGCCGGCCCGGGCCAGGGCCGCCGCCGCGCCTGCGGGCGCGGGCCCGTGTCCGTCCCCGAAGGCCGGCACCGGGCCCTCCGTCCGGGAGAGCGTGCCGGGGCTGCGCACGGCCCGGCCGTCGCCGGCCCTGGCCCGGGCGGCGGACCGGCGTCCGCCGGACGACGGAGGAGGTGCCGTGGAACGGCGGACCGCCCCCGTACCGGGTGCGCCCGGGCGCTCCGGCGACGCGACACGGGGGCTCCCGGTCACGGCACCAGGTCCCGCCAGACCGGGCGCAGCGCGTCCGCCACGTCCAGGGCGCTGACCAGCGGGGCCGCCCGGCGGCCCGCCAGACCGTGGAGGTAGGCGCCCGCCGTCGCCGCGTCCGGCGCGGCCAGTCCGGCGGCGAGCAGCGAGCCGGTCAGGCCGGACAGGACGTCGCCGCTGCCGGCCGTCGCCAGCCAGCCGGTGCCGGTGGGGTTGACCAGCGCCGGCTCCCCCTCCGGGCCCCCGGCCGGGGCGACCAGCGTGGTGGAGCCCTTGAGCAGCACCGTCGCGCCGTACCGCCGCGCCAGCTCCCGCACCGAAGCCAGCCGCGCCGCCTCCACCTCCTCGCGCGTCCGGTCCAGCAGCCGCGCCGCCTCCCCGGCGTGCGGGGTCAGCAGGGTCGGCGCGGTGCGCTCCCGGACCTGTCCGGCGTCCGCCAGGCCCAGCGCGTCGGCGTCCAGCAGCACCGGCACGTCCGAGGCCAGCACCTCGCGCACCGCCCGCCGGGCGTCCGGCCCGTCGCCCAGCCCCGGCCCGGCGACCCATGCCTGCACCCGGCCCGCCCCGCCCGGCGGGCCCTCGGTCACCAGCGTCTCGGGGAAGCGGGCGACCACCGCGCCGGCCGCGGATCCGGCGTAGCGCACCGCGCCCGCCCCGCCGCGCAGCGCGCCCGCCACGGCGAGCACGGCCGCGCCCGGGTAGCGGGCGGAGCCCGCGGCGACGCCGACGACCCCGCGCCGGTACTTGTCGCTCTCGGCCGCCGGGCGGGGCAGCAGCGCGGCCACGTCCGCGTGCTGCGGGGCGCGCACCACCGGCTCGGCGCCCTCCAGGTACGGGCCCAGACCGATGTCCACCAGCCGCACCGCCCCGGCGTACTCGCGCGCCGGATCGACCAGCAGCCCCGGCTTGTACGCGCCGAAGGTCACCGTGGCCGCCGCCCGCACCGCCACCCCCCGCACCTCGCCGGTGTCGGCGTCCACCCCGCTGGGCAGGTCCACGGCGACGACCGGCACCCCGGCCTCCCGGACGGCGCCGAGCACCTCCACCGCGTCGGGCCGCAGCCCGCCCCGGCCGCCGATGCCGACGATGCCGTCCACCACGAGGTCGGCCCGCCGCAGCAGGGCGGGCAGATCGGCGGGCACGCCCTCCAGCACGGTGTGCGCGGTGGGCGCCGCCACGGCCCGGCCGCCGGCCGCCCGCAGCGCGGCCAGCCCGGCCTCGTGCGCCTTCTCGGGGCTGAGCAGCACGGCCCGCACCCCGGCGCCGCGCCGGGCCAGGCGCGCCCCGGCGAAGAGCGCGTCCCCGCCGTTGTCGCCGCTGCCCACCAGCAGGACGATCCGGGTGCCGTACGTCCGGCCCAGCAGCCCGGCGCAGGCGGCGGCCAGCCCGGCGGCGGCACGCCGCATCAGCGTGCCCGGGGGCAGCCGGGCCATCAGCTCCCGCTCGGCGGTTCGTACGGTCCGCACGCTGTAGGCATCTCTCATACCCCACAGTCTGACCGTCCTCCGCCCGGGCATCCCGGCGAACCGGGACGTCCTCCGGTTGGCCGGAACCCCCCGGCGGGACGGGGCCGCCCCCGCGGCGGGGCCGGGACGGCCGGGCGCAGGTCGGCCCGGCCGCACAGGCGACGACCGCACCGGTCATCCGCAGGGTCAGCCGCCGACCGGCCGGTCCGCGGGCACCCGGAAGACGGACCGGCACCGGACGCCCGGGAGGAGCCCTCACCCCTCGGCGACCACCACCGCCGAGCCCCCGCGCCACGGCGGAGCGGAAGGCGCCGGCCGCGCGCTCCCAGCCAGGCCGCACGGACGACGACCGCGCCGCTCCCAGCGGAAACGACCGGCCGGCGGCCGGTCCGCGAAGGTGCCCGCGGACGGCCCGGTGGGCCACCGGCTCCGACCGGGCCGACCGTCCGGCACTGCGGCCCGCCGGGAGGAGCCAGCCCTCACCCCTCGGCGATCACCACCGCCGAGGCCACCCCCGCGTCATGGCTGAGCGAGAGATGCCAGTTGCGCACCCCCAGCTCGGCCGCACGGGCGGCGACCGTGCCGGTCACCCGCAGAAACGGCCGGCCGCCGCCGTCCACCACCACCTCGGCGTCCGTCCACAGCAGACCGGGCGGCGCGCCCAGCGCCTTGGCCAGGGCCTCCTTGGCGGCGAACCGCGCCGCCAGGGAGGCCGCCCCGCGCCGCTCCCCGCCGGGCAGCAGCAGCTCGGCGGGGACGAACAGGCGGTCGGCCAGCCGCGGGGTCCGCGCCAGCGCGGCGGCGAACCGGTCGATTCCGGCCACGTCGATCCCCACCCCGACGATCACCGGCGGCCTCCCGCTCCCACGTCCGCCCCCGCCGGCACCACCGCCGGGGACGTCACTCCACCGTCACCGACTTGGCCAGGTTGCGCGGCTGGTCCACCTCGTTGCCGCGGGCGGTGGCCAGCTCGCAGGCGAAGACCTGCAGCGGCACGGTGGCCACCAGCGGCTGGAGCAGGGTCGGGGTGGCGGGGATGCGCACCAGGTGGTCGGCGTACGGCACGACCGTGTCGTCGCCCTCCTCGGCGATGACGATGGTCCGCGCGCCCCGGGCCCGGATCTCCTGGATGTTGGAGACGATCTTGTCGTGCAGCACCGACCGGCCGCGCGGCGACGGGACGACCACGACCACCGGCAGATCGTCCTCGATCAGCGCGATCGGGCCGTGCTTGAGCTCTCCGGCGGCGAAGCCCTCGGCGTGCATGTACGCCAGCTCCTTGAGCTTGAGCGCCCCCTCCAGCGCGACGGGGAAGCCCACGTGGCGGCCGAGGAAGAGGACGGTGTTCTTGTCCGCCAGGGACCTCGCCAGCTCCCGTACCGGCTCCATCGTGCCGAGGACCTTGTCGACCTCGGTGGCGATCTGCGACAGCTCGTGGATCACCGAACCGATCTCGTCGCCCCACTTGGTGCCGCGCACCTGCCCCAGGTAGAGGGCCACCAGGTAGCAGGCCACCAGCTGGGTGAGGAACGCCTTGGTGGAGGCGACCGCGACCTCGGGCCCGGCGTGGGTGTAGAGCACCGCGTCGGACTCGCGCGGGATCGTCGAGCCGTTGGTGTTGCAGATGGCCAGCACCTTGGCGCCCTGCTCGCGGGCGTGGCGCAGTGCCATCAGGGTGTCCATCGTCTCGCCGGACTGGCTGATGGCGATGACCAGGGTCCGCTGGTCCAGGATCGGGTCCCGGTAGCGGAACTCGCTGGCCAGCTCGGTCTCGCAGGGGACGCGCGTCCAGTGCTCGATGGCGTACTTGGCGATCATCCCGGCGTGGTACGCGGTGCCGCAGGCCACGATGACGACCTTGTTGACCTCGCGCAGCACGTGGTCGGGGATGTGGACCTCGTCCAGGGCCAGCCGGCCGGCCTCGTCGATGCGGCCCAGCAGGGTGTCGGCGACCGCCTTGGGCTGCTCGGCGATCTCCTTGAGCATGAAGTAGTCGTAGCCGCCCTTCTCGGCGGCCGAGGCGTCCCAGTCCACGTGGTAGGCGCGGGTCTCGGCGGGCGCGCCGTCGAAGTCGGTGACGGTGACCTGGTCCCGCCGCAGCTCCACCACCTGGTCCTGGCCCAGCTCGATGGCCTCGCGGGTGTGGGCGATGAACGCGGCCACGTCGGAGGCGAGGAAGTTCTCGCCCTCGCCGACGCCGACCACCAGCGGCGAGTTCCGCCGGGCGCCGACGACGGTGTCCGGCTCGTCGGCGTGCACCGCGACGAGGGTGAAGGCGCCCTCCAGACGGCGGCACACCTGGCGCATCGACTCGGCCAGATCGCCGCAGGAGGAGAAGTTCTCGGCGAGGAGGTGGGCCACGACCTCGGTGTCGGTCTCGGAGGTCAGCTCGTGGCCGCGCTCGGCCAGCTCGGCGCGGAGCGCGGCGAAGTTCTCGATGATGCCGTTGTGGACGACCGCGACCCGCCCGGAGTTGTCCAGGTGCGGATGGGCGTTGGCGTCGGTCGGCCCGCCGTGCGTGGCCCACCGGGTGTGGCCGATGCCGGTGGAGCCGGCCGGCAGCGGACGCTCGTCCAGCACCTTGCCGAGATTGGCCAGTTTCCCGGCCTTCTTCGCGGCGGCCAGGCCACCGTCGGCGAGGACCGCGACACCCGCCGAGTCGTAACCGCGGTACTCCAGCCGCTTCAGTCCCGCGATGACAACGTCGAGGGCGGACTGCCCTCCCACATAACCAACGATTCCGCACATGCGGAGCAGCCTAAGGGGCGGAGAGCGCGAGTGGTGTCAGCGGCCTCGCGCGATGCGTGCCGCGGCCCGGGCGATGATCTCGGCCGTCTCCCGGTACGCGGCCGCGTCGCGGCCCCTGTGGTGCGGGAGGTCCCCCCTCTGTTCCGGCGCCCCGCACGGGTCGCCGTGCAGGTCCTCCTCGGGCAGTTCCTCGACGAGTTCGGCCCACACCCGGGCGGTGTGGGCCGCCCGCGCACCGTCGGCCGTACGACGGTGGTGAGCTGGGCGGAAGCGCCGGAACGGGAACGGCACGGGGTCTCCTTCGGGCCGGGGCGCGCGGGCCCGGCCCGCAGGGGGCGGAAGGGGGCATCCCGGCGCCCGGCGGGCCGCGGGAGAGGGCCGGGACCGGCACGCCCGTACGGTGAACGCACGGATGACCGTATCCGGCCGGAGCGGCGCCGGGCCACCGCGCCCGCCGCACTCCCCCCGGGAACACACCGGTCCCACCGCCCGCTGTGCCGACTCTCACACCGGGCGGCCGGTGGGCCGACCGACCCCCACCGGCCACAATGGCCCCGTGCCCACGCCCGCCGCCTCCGCCTACCCCGCCGTCCCCGCCGGGGCACCGCAGCAGCGCCGGGCCCGCTCCGCCGAGGCGAGCCCCTTCGTGGACCTCTCCCGCGCCGAGTGGAGCGCGCTGCGCGAGCGGACCCCGCTGCCGCTGACCGCCGCCGAGGTGGAGGAGCTGCGCGGGCTGGGCGACGTCATCGACCTGGACGAGGTGCGCGACGTCTACCTGCCGCTGTCCCGGCTGCTCAACCTGTACGTGGGAGCCGCCCACGGGCTGCGCGGCGCGCTCAACACCTTCCTCGGCGCGGCGGGCGACGGCCACGGAGCCCAGCGCGGGACGCCGTTCGTCATCGGGGTCGCGGGCAGCGTGGCCGTCGGCAAGTCCACGGTGGCACGGCTGCTGCGGGCGCTGCTCGCCCGCTGGCCCGAGCACCCGCGCGTGGAGCTGGTGACCACGGACGGCTTCCTGCTGCCGAACGCGGAGCTGCGCCGCCGCGGGCTGATGTCCCGCAAGGGCTTCCCCGAGTCCTACGACCGCCGCGCGCTGACCCGCTTCGTCGCGGACGTCAAGGCGGGCCGCGAGGAGGTCACCGCACCCGTCTACTCGCATCTGGTCTACGACATCGTGCCCGGTGAGCGCCTGACCGTACGGCGTCCGGACATCCTGATCGTGGAGGGCCTGAACGTCCTCCAGCCCGCCCTGCCCGGCAAGGACGGCCGCACCCGGCTCGCGGTCGCCGACTGCTTCGACTTCTCCGTCTACGTGGACGCGCGCACCGAGGACATCGAGCGCTGGTACCTGGGACGCTTCCGGAAACTGCGCCGGACCGCCTTCCAGGACCCGTCCTCGTACTTCCGCCGCTACACCCAGGTGTCCGAGGAGGAGGCGCTGGAGTACGCGCGGGGGATCTGGCGCACCACCAACCGGCCCAACCTGGAGCAGAACATCCTCCCGACCCGGGGCCGGGCCGGACTGGTGCTGCGCAAGGGCCCGGACCACAAGGTCCAGCGCCTGTCGCTGCGCAAGCTCTGACCCCGGCTCAGCCGGCCGCCCCGGCCCCGTCCGGCCGGTCCGCGTCCGTCAGGCGGCGCAGGTACCGCACCCCCGGCCGGCCGGCCGGCTCGGCCTCCCCCGCGAGGACGAACCCGGTGCGTTCGAGCACGGCCCGGGAGGCCGGGTTGTCGAGGGTGGTGACCGCCCGCAGCTCCACGAGCCGGTACGGCCCGGCGGCCGGCCGGCACACCTGGCGGACCGCGGCCGTCGCGACGCCCCGGCCGGCGGCGCGTCCGGCGACGCGGTAGCCGAGCTCCGCGGCGCCGTCCGCCACGTCCACGAGGTTGACGCGGCCGACCAGCTCACCGTGCTCGTCGAGGACGACGTGGAAGTGGCACACTCCCGCCTCCTGCTCGGCCAGCAGTGCGGCGTGCCGGGCGGCGAAACCGGCGAAGTACGCGTCCCCGCGGTCCGGCACGGACCGCGCGAAGTACTCCCGGTTCTCCCGCTCGAAGGCCAGCAGGGCGGGTGCGTGACCGGCCCGGAGCCGTTCCAGTCTCACCATGCGCGGCAGCGTACGCGAGCCCGTCCCCCCGGCCCCGGGCACACGGCCGGGCCGGAGCACCACCCGAACCGCGGGCCACCGGCTCCGGAACACGGTCCGGACCGCGCGGGCACGCGCGAAGCACCGCACTCGCGCGGAGCCACCGCCGTGCCCGGACCGCGTCCGGCGCGGAGCCCCTCAGCCCAGCGCCGACTTCACCTCGTCGGCCAGCCGTCCGGCCACCGTGCGGGCCTGGTCCAGATCGGCGGCCTCGACCATCACCCGCACCAGCGGCTCGGTGCCGGAGGGCCGCAGCAGCACCCGGCCGGTCTCGCCGAGCTGCCGCTCGGCCTCCTCCACGGCGGCGGCCACCCGGGCCGAGGAGCCGACCCGGCTCTTGTCCACGTCCGGCACGTTGATCAGCACCTGCGGCAGCCGCTCCATGACGCCCGCCAGCTCCGCCAGGGGCCGGCCGGTGGCCGCCACCCGGGCGGCCAGCAGCAGACCGGTCAGAGTGCCGTCACCGGTGGTGGCGTGGTCCAGGACGATGACGTGCCCGGACTGCTCACCGCCCAGCGAGTAGCCGCCGCGCTTCATCTCCTCCAGCACATAGCGGTCACCGACCGCCGTCTGGAGCAGCTCGACGCCCTCGCGCTCCATGGCGAGCTTGAAGCCGAGGTTGGACATCACGGTGGCCACCACGGTGTTCCCGCGCAGCGTCCCGGCCTCCCGCATGCCCAGCGCCAGCACGCTGAGGATCTGGTCGCCGTCGATCTCGTTCCCGGCGGCGTCCACGGCCAGGCAGCGGTCGGCGTCGCCGTCGTGCGCCACGCCCAGCTGGGCACCGTGCTCCACGACGGCCGTGCGCAGACCCTGCAGATGGGTGGAGCCGCAGCCGTCGTTGATGTTGAGGCCGTCGGGCTCGGTGGCGATGGGGATCACCTCGGCACCGGCCCGCGCGAACGCCTCCGGGGAGACCCGCGCCGCCGCGCCGTGCGCGCCGTCGACGACGACCTTGAGCCCGTCGAGCCGGTTGGGCAGTACAGCGATCAGGTGCGCGACGTACTTGTCGAAGCCCTCGTCGTAGTCCTTCACCCGGCCGACCCCGGCGCCCGTCGGCCGGTCCCAGGGCTCGCCGGAGGCGTGCTCGCGGTAGACCCGCTCGATGCGGTCCTCCAGCTCGTCGGCCAGTTTGTGGCCGCCGCGGGCGAAGAACTTGATGCCGTTGTCGGGCATGGGGTTGTGGCTGGCGGAGAGCATCACGCCCAGGTCGGCGCCGAGCGCGCCGGTCAGATACGCCACGGCCGGGGTCGGCAGCACGCCCACCCGCAGCACGTCCACACCCGCGCTGGCCAGCCCGGCCACCACAGCGGCCTCCAGGAACTCCCCGGACGCGCGCGGATCCCGTCCGACCACCGCCACCGGCCGATGGCCCTCGAACGTACCCGCCTCGGCGAGCACGTGCGCCGCCGCGACCGACAGACCGAGCGCCATTTCGGCGGTCAGGTCGGCGTTGGCGACCCCGCGCACACCGTCCGTACCGAAGAGTCGTGCCACCGTGGTTCCTCCGAGTTCTTGCGGGACCGGGCCTGCCGTCGACCCGGATCATCCAGATATACGCCCCTTGTCCGCGAAAAAGGAACGGTCGTGCACCGGGCACGCCGCAGGGGGCGCCCGGCCGGGGCACTCGCCGCCGGCGCCGCATCGTAGACGAGCGCCCCGGCGGCACCGTGACGGTGCTGCCGGGGCGCTCATCGGCGGCCGCCGGAAAAGCCGGGCCACTGCGGTCCGGCCGGTACAGCCCGGCGGATCAGCGCTTGCTGTACTGGGTGCCCTTGCGGGCCTTCTTCAGACCGGCCTTCTTGCGCTCGACGGCGCGGGCGTCACGGGTCAGGAAGCCGGCCTTCTTCAGCGGGCCGCGGTTGTTGTCCACGTCCGCCTCGTTCAGGGCACGGGCCACACCCAGGCGCAGCGCGCCGGCCTGGCCGGAGATGCCGCCGCCGCTGATGCGGGCGACGACGTCGTAGCGGTTGTCCAGCTCCAGAACCTTGAAGGGCTCGTTGACTTCCTGCTGGTGCACCTTGTTGGGGAAGTAGGCCTCCAGGGTCCGGCCGTTGATCTTCCACTGGCCGGTGCCCGGCACGATGCGGACGCGGGCGATGGCGTTCTTGCGACGCCCGGTGCCGGCGCCCGGCTGCGGCTCACCGAAACGGGACGCGAGGGACTCGGTGGAGTACTCCTCGGCACCCTCGGGGGTCTCGGGGGTCTCGGTGGTGTACTGCTCGACCTCTTCGATCGGGGTCTCGGCGGTGGTCTCGGCCACGGTTCTCCTCAGCTCTCTTCAGTCTTGGTGGTGGCCGGACTACTGCGCGACCTGGGTGATCTCGAACGGGACCGGCTGCTGGGCCGCGTGCGGGTGGTTCTCGCCCGCGTAGACCTTCAGCTTCGAGAGCATCTGACGGCCCAGGGAGTTCTTCGGGAGCATGCCCCGGACGGCCTTCTCCACGGCCTTCTCGGGGTTGTTCTTCAGCAGGTCGTCGTAGCGGACGGACCGCAGACCACCCGGGTAGCCGGAGTGTCGGTAGGCCAGCTTCTGGGTCCGCTTGTTGCCGGAGAGGTGCACCTTGTCGGCGTTGATGATGATGACGAAGTCACCAGCGTCAACGTGCGGCGCGTACACCGGCTTGTGCTTGCCCCTCAGAAGGGTGGCGGCCTGGGAGGCCAGACGGCCCAGGACGACATCTGTGGCGTCGATGACGTGCCACTGGCGCTGGATGTCGCCGGGCTTGGGGCTGTACGTACGCACGGTCGTAGCCTTCGCTTCTTCAGTGAGTGTTTCCTGACAAGGTCACCGGAGATCACGACAGCCCTGACCACGCGTCGGTGACGCAAGCCGATGCGGGTCGCTGGTCATCGTCCTGGTGGACCAGGCGTAACGGCCTCTCACGTGAGAACGAGCAAGCCAATACGCACAACGAACCAGCAGGATACCGGCCCTGCGCCACACGGGTCAAAACACCCCCGGTCCACCGCACGGCGCCCCCCGGACGGCCCGCACACACGGTGCGCACCGACCACCACACGGTGGTGTCCCGGGGTCCGGGGTGCGGGTGCGGGTTCTGTGGGTGCTGGGGTCGGGGCCGGTCCGGGGCGACCATTCCGGACGGCATGATTTACGGCCGTGATCGTGCCACGTTTCCTTGCCCATGCATTGGCCGCAAATCACGCTTGAGTGTCCGGAACGACCGCCCCTCCCCGTCCCCTCCCGCCGTCGCCCGACCACCGGTCCGACCCCCTGCGCTCCAGACCAGGCCCGCTCCCGGGACGGTTGCCCGGAGCCGGAGCCGGATCGGGGGTCGGCACGGACCGGCCCATCGGACATACCCGCAGGCCGTCCCGGCTCTGCCAAGGGGGCGCCCCCGCACACCGGGGGCGAGCAGCGCCCCGGCCGCCCGCGCGGACCCGGCCGAACGGCCGGCACCCCGCTCCACGGCAGCAGCACGCCCTGGTCACCCTCGCACGCAGGGGCGAGTGGTCGGTAGTCCGGCCGCGGCCAGGGGCGTCACCCGACGTGCACGAGCCGGTGGGTGTGGAGAACCGCAGGCGCGGCGATGGTGCACTCGGCGACGGCGGGGAGGGGACGGGGAGGGGCGACCGTTCCGGACACTCAAGTGCGATTTGCGGCCGATGAGCGGGCGACAGAGCGTGGGGCGGCAACGGCCGTAAATCGCACCGTCCGGAACGGTCGCCCCGGACCGGCCCCGGCCCCAGCACCCGCGGAACCCGCACCCACCGCACCCCGCACCCCGCACCCCGTGCCCGGGCGCAGCCCGGACACGCACCCCTCAGCGCGTCCGCGCCACCCGCCCCTCGTCCCAGACGGGCTCCGGCGCCTCCCGCACCCGCCCGTCCGCGCCGAAGACCAGGAACCGGTCGAAGGAGCGGGCGAACCAGCGGTCGTGCGTCACCGCCAGCACCGTCCCCTCGTACGCCTCCAGCCCCCGCTGGAGCGCCTCGGCGCTCTCCAGGTCCAGGTTGTCGGTCGGCTCGTCCAGCAGCAGGGCCGTCGATCCGGCCAGCTCCAGCAGCAGGATCTGGAAGCGTGCCTGCTGCCCGCCGGACAGCTTCCCGAAGGGCTGCTCGGCCTGCCGGTCCAGCTCGTAGCGGCGCAGCGCGGACATCGCCGCGCCCCGGTCCTTCGCGTGCTCGGTCCACAGCACGTCCAGCAGCGTGCGCCCCTCCAGCTCGGGGTGCGCGTGCGTCTGCGCGAAGTGGCCGGGCACCACCCGGGCACCCAGTTTCCACCGACCCGTGTGGGCGACGTCACCACCGGCCAGCAGCCGCAGGAAGTGCGACTTCCCCGACCCGTTCGACCCCAGCACCGCGACCCGCTCCCCGTAGAAGACCTCCAGGTCGAACGGCTTCATCAGCCCGGTCAGCTCCAGACCGGCGCAGGTGACGGCCCGCACCCCGGTGCGCCCGCCGCGCAGCCGCATCCGGATGTCCTGCTCCCGCGGCGGCTCCTGCGGCGGCCCCGCCTCCTCGAACTTCCGCAGCCGGGTGCGGGCCGCCTGGTAGCGGGAGGCCAGTCCGTCGTTGTAGGCGGCCTTCTGCTTGAGGGTGTTCACCAGCTGCTTCAGCTTGGCGTGCTGCTCGTCCCAGCGGCGCCGCAGTTCCTCGAAGCGCTCGAAGCGCTCCCTGCGCGCCTGGTGGTACGTGGCGAAGCCGCCGCCGTGCACCCAGACGTCGGAGCCGGCCGGGCCCGGCTCCACGCTGATGATCTTCCGCGCCGCACGGGCCAGCAGCTCGCGGTCGTGCGAGACGAACAGGACCGTCTTGCGGGTCTCGTCCAGCCGTTCCTCCAGCCAGCGCTTGCCGGGGACGTCGAGGTAGTTGTCCGGCTCGTCCAGCAGCAGCACCTCGTCCGGGCCGCGCAGCAGCGCCTCCAGGACCAGCCGTTTCTGCTCACCGCCGGACAGGGTGCGCACCTGGCGCCACTGCGCCTTGTCGTACGGCACGCCCAGCGCGGCGGTGGTGCACATGTCCCAGACGGTCTCGGCCTCGTAGCCGCCCGCCTCGGCCCAGTCGGCCAGCGCCTGCGCGTACGCCATCTGCGCGGCCTCGTCGTCGGTCGTCATGATCGCGTGCTCGGCCTCGTCCACCGCCGCCGCGGCCTGCCGGACGCGTGGCTGCGCCACCGAGACCAGCAGGTCGCGCACGGTCCGCTCGTCCCGCACCGAGCCCACGAACTGCGGCATCACCCCGAGCCCGCCGCCGACCGTCACCGTGCCGCCGTGCGGTGTCAGCTCTCCCGCGATCAGTCTGAGCAGGGTGGTCTTCCCGGCGCCGTTGGCGCCCACCAGGGCCACCGAGGCGCCCTCGCCCACCCGGAACGAGACATCGCCGAGCAACGGCCTCCCGTCCGGAAGGTAGTACTCCAGGTGCGCCGCCTCGACATGTCCCATGGGCTCGACTCTGACGCGCGTCCGGCGGGCGGGCAAGCGAATATGATGCGCCCATGAGCTTCGGGCAGGGGGGACAGGGCTGGTACCCGGGCGGGGGGCCGTCCACACCGGACTGGGACGCGCTGGCCGAGCAGGCCGAGCGCGCCCGCGCACGCCGACGGCGCTGGCTGCTGATCGGCGGCGGCGCGGTGGCCACGGCGGTCGTCGCCGCGATCGTCGCGACGGCCGTGATCAGCGAGGACGGCTCCGGCACCGGGACGTCCGACCGGCCCTCGGGCGCGCTGCCGTCCGCCGGGAGCCTGCCGCCCAGCCCGGAGCAGCCGGAGCCGAGCTTCTCCTCGGAGCCCCCTCCCCCGCCGCCGGACCCGCGGGAGTTCCTCTCCGATCCGGCGAAGGACAAGGCGCCGCTCGGCGCCGGGACGCTGTTCCCCGGCGACTCGATGAAGGTCAACGACCGGACGTACGCCAAGGGCGCCACGGCCACCACGAAGAGCTGCGCCGCCGCCACCCAGGGCGCGCTCGGGGCGGTGCTGGCGAACAACGGCTGCCGCGAACTGATCCGGGTGACGTACGAGCGCGACGGGCTCGCGGTCACCGTCGGCGTCGCCGTCTTCGACAGCGACGAGGCCGCGCGGAAGGCGAAGGAGCAGGCCGAGCCGAACGTCGCCTCGCTGCCCGGGGCGGGCGTCCCCACCTTCTGCCGGGGCGGCGTCACCTGCCACACCTCGGCCAACGCGCTGGGCCGCTACGCGTACTTCACCATCGCCGGCCACACCGACGGCCGAAGCGTCACCGCCTCCGACGAGGCCGCCCGCCGGACCGGGCGCGACGGCGCCGACTTCGCCTTCGCCCGTATCCTCGACCGCGGCCAGGAGCAGGCCCGGGCGGCGGTCGGCGGCTGACGGCCCGTGCCGGGGCCCGGCCGCCGAGCGGCCGGGCCCCGTGGGGCCGGATTCTCCCGTCAGTCCCGCTGCGCGCCCTGCGGCAGCTGGCGCAGGGTCAGCTTGGTGGCCTTCTTCTGCTTGAAGGCCCAGTCGAGCATCTTCGTCGCGTCCGGGTAGCGCTTGGAGCTGTTGAGCACGACTCCGACGACCGTGCGCTTGTCGCGCGTCGCCGCGAAGACCAGGCAGGGCCCCGCCTTGGTGCCGGTGCCCGTCTTGATGCCGGTCACGCCCTTGTAGGAGCCGAGCAGCGTGTTGGTGTTGTACCAGGTGTACGTGCGCCCGTTGGTGGCCTTCTGCACGGTCTTGGGGGCCTTGACCACCGTCTTGAACGTGCTGTTGGCCATCGCGTGCCGGGCCAGCTTCGCCAGGTCGCGCGGGGTCGACTGGTTCTTGCCCGCCTTGGAGATGCCGTCGAAGGAGTCGAACTTGGTGTTCTTCATCCCCAGGTCGGCGGCCTTCTTGTTCATCTTCGAGATGAACGACTTCGTCCGGGCCGCCGTGGTGCTGCCGCTGCCGAAGGTGTCCGCCAGCGCGTACGCCGCGTCACAGCCGGAGGGCAGCATCATCCCGTACAGCAGCTGCCGCACGGTGAGCTTGTCGCCCGTCTTCAGGTCGGCGGTGCTGGCGCCGTTCTTGGCGACGTAGTCGCGGTAGGCCTTCTTGACCGTGACCTTGCGGTTGAGGTCGACACCCTTGGTGGTGAGGACGACCGCCGCGGTCATGATCTTGGTGGTGCTGGCCATCTCCCGTTTGGTGTCGGCGCTCTTGCTCCACAGGGCCTTGTTGGGTCCGCTGTCCAGCAGGAAGGCGCCCTTGGCCGCCACCCCGGACGGCCCGGCGGCCGCCTGCGCCGGCACGACCAGCGGCCCTGCCACCAGGACGGCTCCGGCGGTCAGTGCCACCGTCCCCGCCCGGCGGGCCCCCCTTGTTCCCGGTATCAATGGACACTCCGTGTCATCGTGGTCGACGGGCCCCGCGCATCGCGGATCCCGATCGTCAGACCACCGGCGCGCCCCGGGAGTTGCCCCGGATTCGGACAACTCTCCGTCCTCCCGGCGGCCGCCCATGGCCGATATCGCGCTGTTGAGCGGAGCGGCGCGCGCGGCGGAGGATCGCGCCATGGGCACACAGACGGACTCCCGGCGCACCTACCGGAGCTTCTTCACGGACAGCACCTACTGGGACAGCTACCGGCCGCGGCCCGGCGACATCGTGATCTCCACCCCGGCCAAGGTCGGCACCACCTGGACCCAGCGGATCGCCTCGGTCCTGGTCTTCCAGAGCACCCGGCTGCCGGGGCCGCTGGCGGAGATCAGCCCCTGGCTCGACTGCGCCTTCGTCCCCCTGGAGCAGACGCTGAAGATCCTGGAGGGGCAGAAGCACCGGCGGTTCGTCAAGACCCATCTGCCGATGGACGCCCTGCCCGTCCACCCCGAGGTGTCGTACCTGGTCGTCGGGCGCGATCTGCGGGACGCCTCGCTCTCCACCCACAACCACGCGCTGGGCACCAGCCGGGTCCCGCTCCCGCCCGGCCCCACCGGCGACGACGTCCACACCCCGAGCACCCGGCGATCCCCGAGGACGTCCGCGAGTTCTGGCGCGCCTACTTCACCCGCAGCGCCTTCCCGTGGGAGTCCGACGGCTGGCCGTTCAACTCGCCCACCCACCACCTGGAGTCCTGGTGGCGGCACCGGGACGAACCCAACGTCCTCCTCCTGCACTACCAGGACATGCTGGACGACCTCGACGGGCAGATGCGCCGTGTCAGCGCCTTCCTGGACATCCCGGTGGACGAGGACCTGTGGCCGGAACTGGTGGAGGCGTGCACCTTCTCCGACATGCGGGCCGACCAGCACCAGATCTTCGGCGACGGCGCGACCGGTGCCGTGGTCTCCTCCTTCCGGTTCTTCCACAAGGGGCGCAGCGGGCAGTGGCACGGCGTCGTCACCGAGGAGGACCTGGCGCTGTACCGCGCGGCGATGCGGCGGCTCCCCGCCGGTCTGCGCGCCTGGCTGCCCCGCGACCCCGGGTAGCGGGCCCGTCCGCTGCGCGTGCCTGCCGCCGGGCGGATCGCCGCACCGGGAGTCCGCGATTCCCGCATCTCGCGTGTTCCGCGACGGACCTCCTCGGCTGTCCGAATCCCGCCGCCGGCGTTCCGGGAGAGCAGGCGACCGCCGTTCCCCCGGCCCATCAGAGGGCCGGCCCCGCGTCACCCTGGCGGGCCGTCAAAAGCTCAGCAACAGCCCGTCCCCGGCAGCGTCCGCCGGTTGCGGGCCTCGGCGTTGCGCGCGGCCAGCAGCTCGTCGGCCGGGTAGCCGACCTCCTCCAGGGTGAGCCCGTGCGGCCGCACCACGTGCACCGCCGAGTCCCGCACCCGCGCGGCCAGCACCTCGCCCGGCCAGGCGGGCGGCCGGTGCCCGTCCCCGACGAAGAGCAGCGCGCCCACCAGGGAGCGCACCATGTTGTGGCAGAAGGCGTCGGCCACGACCCGCGCCTCCACGGTGCCGTCCGGCAGCCGCTCCCAGCGCAGCTCCCGCAGCGTCCGTATGGTGGTCGCGCCCTCGCGCCGCTTGCAGTACGCCGCGAAGTCGTGCTCCCCCAGCAGCGCCTCGGCCGCGGTGTTCATGGCGGCCACGTCCAGCGGCCAGTCGTGCCACAGGATGTGGCCGCGGCGCAGCGGGTCCACCCCGCCCGGATGGTCGCAGACCCGGTAGGCGTAGCGGCGCCAGATCGCCGAGAAGCGCGCGTTGAAGTGGGGCGGCGCCTCGGTGACCCGGTGCACCCGTACGTCGTGCGGCAGCCGTCCGGCCAGTCTGCGCAGCAGCCTCTCGCGGTGCGCCGCCCACAGCTCTTCGGACAGGTCGACGTGTGCCACCTGGCCGCGGGCGTGCACCCCGGCGTCGGTACGGCCGGCGACCGTCAGCTCGAAGGGCTCCGCCGAGCGGGTCACCACCCGCAGCGCCTCCTCCAGCTCGCCCTGCACGGTGCGCCGGCCGTGCTGCCGGGCCCAGCCGGAGAAGTCCCTCCCGTCGTACGACAGGTCCAGCCGGACCCGTACGTGCCCGGGCTCCACTTCCTCGCTCAACGCCGGTGTTCCTCTCCAACGGCGGCGGACCCGTCTCCGGGTCGGGAGACGGGTCCGCCTGTGGTGCTGCCTGTGCTGCCGTGCGGCTCGGGCCGCGCCGGGTCCGAAGGGAGCCTCAGGCCTCCTTCTTCTCCTCGCCGCTCTCGCCGGCCTCGTCGGCCTTCTCCTCGGCCGGGGCCTCGGTGGCGGACTCGGCGGCCTCGTCCTTCTTGAGGCCCTTCAGGGCCTCGTCGCCCGCGGCGTCCTTGTCGGCGCCGGCGTCGGCCTGCTCCTGCTCCTGCTCCTTGACCGAGCGCTTCGTGGCGGCCTCGGCCTCGCCGACGGCCTCCTGCTGCACGGTCAGGGCCTCCACCAGCTCGATGACGGCCATGGGCGCGTTGTCGCCCCGGCGGTTACCGATCTTGGTGATACGGGTGTAGCCGCCCGGGCGGTTCTCGTAGCGCGGGGCGATCTCGGTGAAGAGCGTGTGGACGACGCTCTTGTCCAGGATCGAGCGCATCACCTGGCGACGGTTGTGCAGGTCGCCCTTCTTCGCCTTGGTGATCAGACGCTCCGCCACCGGGCGCAGCCGGCGGGCCTTGGCCTCGGTGGTGGTGATGCGGCCGTGCTCGAAGAGGCTGGTGGCGAGGTTCGCCAGCATGGCCTTCTGGTGCGCGGCGCTGCCGCCCAGACGGGCACCCTTGGTGGGCTTCGGCATGGGTCCTTCTCCTCGTTGTCTGCACCGGCCGTATCAGGTACCGGTGTCAGTGTCCGTACGGGCTTGTGCCCGCCGGAGCCCGGGGCGCGCGGCACAGGGTGCGCGGTGCGCCCCGGAGGTGTGGGCCGGCCGGGTGCGGCGGGTGCCGCGCCCGGCCGGGGCCGCCGGCGGTGACCGGCGGCGGTACCGCTCCGTCTCGGTACTGCCTCAGTACTGCTCGGTCTCGACGAAGCCGGAGTCCGCGTCGTCGTCGGCGCCGAAGGCGTCGGCGGCGGCGGTCGGGTCGAATCCGGGCGGGCTGTCCTTGAGGGTCAGGCCCATCCCGGCCAGCTTCGCCTTGACCTCGTCGATCGACTTGGCGCCGAAGTTGCGGATGTCGAGCAGGTCCGCCTCGGAGCGGGCCACCAGCTCGCCCACCGAGTGGATGCCCTCGCGCTTGAGGCAGTTGTAGGAGCGGACGGTCAGCTCCAGCTCCTCGATCGGCAGGGCCAGGTCGGCGGCGAGCGCGGCGTCCGTCGGGGACGGGCCCATGTCGATGCCCTCGGCGTCGACGTTCAGCTCACGGGCCAGACCGAACAGCTCGACCAGGGTCTTTCCGGCGGACGCCATGGCGTCCCGGGGCCGCATGGACTCCTTGGTCTCGACGTCGACGATCAGCTTGTCGAAGTCGGTGCGCTGCTCGACACGGGTCGCCTCGACCTTGTAGGTGACCTTGAGGACCGGCGAGTAGATGGAGTCGACCGGGATGCGGCCGATCTCCTGGCCGGCCTGCTTGTTCTGCACCGCGGAGACGTAGCCGCGACCGCGCTCGACGGTCAGCTCCATCTCCAGCTTCCCCTTGCCGTTCAGCGTGGCGAGCACCAGGTCGGGGTTGTGCACCTCGACACCGGCCGGCGGGGCGATGTCGGCGGCGGTGACCAGACCCGGGCCCTGCTTGCGCAGGTACATCACGACCGGCTCGTCGTGCTCCGAGGAGACGACCAGGCTCTTGATGTTGAGGATCAGGTCGGTGACGTCCTCCTTGACGCCCGGCACGGTGGTGAACTCGTGCAGGACCCCGTCGATCCGGATGCTCGTCACGGCGGCACCGGGGATCGAGGAGAGGAGCGTACGACGCAGGGAGTTTCCGAGGGTGTAGCCGAAGCCGGGCTCCAGCGGTTCGATCACGAACCGCGAGCGGAACTCGTCGACGACCTCTTCGGTCAGTGAGGGGCGCTGAGCGATCAGCATGGGGATGTGCCTCCAGTCTTCGGCAACCGCTATTTGATGCCGAGCGCCGGGCGAGGGCCCGGTTGTCTACTGCAAGGGTACGGGCGGTGCGGCCCGTGCGGGCCGCACCGCCCGTGACCGGGAGCCGGTACTCCGGACTACTTGGAGTACAGCTCGACGATCAGCTGCTCCTGCACCTGGGTGTCGATCACCTGGCGCTCGGGCAGCGAGTGGACGAGGATCCGCATCTTCGACGGGATGGCCTCCAGCCACGCCGGCACGGTCTTCTCGCCGGCCTCCGCCTGAGCCACCTGGAAGGGGGTCATGTTGCGGGAGGCCGGACGGACCTCGACGATGTCGTTCGGGGAGACCCGAGCCGACGGGATGTCGGTCTTGCGACCGTTCACCATGATGTGTCCGTGACGGACGAGCTGACGGGCGTGGTCGCGTGACTTGGCGAAGCCGGCCCGGTAGACCACGTTGTCCAGACGGGACTCCAGGATCTGGAGCAGGTTCTCACCCGTCTTGCCCTGCTTGCGGTTCGCTTCGTTGAAGTAACCGCGGAACTGCTTCTCAAGGACTCCGTAGATGCGGGCGGCCTTCTGCTTCTCACGCTTCTGCAGCAGGTACTCGCTGTCCTTGGTGCGCCCGCGTCCGTGCTCACCCGGGGGGTAAGGACGGATCTCGATCGGGCACTTAGCGCTCTCGCACTTGGCTCCCTTGAGGAAGAGCTTCTGCTTCTCCCGACGGCAACGCTTGCAGTCGGCCCCGGTGTAACGCGCCATAGTCGTGTATCTCCTACTTCAGCTGGTCAGACGCGGCGACGCTTCGGCGGGCGGCAGCCGTTGTGCGGGGTCGGGGTGACGTCCTGGATCGAGCCGACCTCGAGGCCGGTGGCCTGGAGGGAGCGGATCGCGGTCTCACGGCCGGAGCCGGGACCCTTGACGAACACGTCGACCTTGCGCATGCCGTGCTCCTGCGCGCGACGGGCGGCCGACTCGGCGGCCATCTGCGCGGCGAACGGCGTCGACTTGCGCGAGCCCTTGAAGCCCACGTGACCGGCGGAGGCCCAGGAAATCACGTTGCCGGTGGGGTCGGTGATGGAAACGATGGTGTTGTTGAACGTGCTCTTGATGTGAGCGTGCCCGTGGGCGACGTTCTTCTTCTCCTTGCGGCGCACCTTCTTGGCGCCGGCCGTACGGCCCTTCGGAGGCATAAAGAGTTTCTCCTGTGGAGGTGGTCGGTCCTGCAGTCCGGACCTGTCGTCGGTGTCCGGTGCGGACTACTTCTTGCCCGGCTTCTTCTTGCCGGCGATCGCGCGACGCGGGCCCTTGCGGGTCCGGGCGTTCGTGCTGGTGCGCTGGCCCCGGACGGGGAGGCCGCGACGGTGCCGCAGACCCTGGTAGCTGCCGATCTCGACCTTGCGGCGGATGTCGGCCTGGATCTCACGACGGAGGTCACCCTCGGTCCTGATGTTGGCCTCGACGTACTCGCGGATCCGGACCAGCTCTTCTTCGGTCAGGTCGCGGACGCGCGTGTCCGGGTTCACCCCGGTGCTGGCCAGCGTCTGCTGGGACAGCGTGCGGCCGATGCCGAAGACATAGGTGAGGGCGACCTCCACACGCTTGTCGCGCGGGAGATCAACGCCTTCGAGGCGTGCCATGGACGTGGCTCCTGGTTTCTACTCGGAGGTCTTCCGCAGCACCGTTCCCGTAGCGATGTACGAGCCGGGTCCCCGGCCTCCGTCCGGGGGTGTCGTCCCCACCGACAGTGAGAGGTGTCACGGCGGGGGGTCGGGTGACTGCGTATCTGGTTGTGTCGCTTGCGTCGCGCGAAGAGCCGCGAGGTGCGAGGTGGGTCGTACGTCAGCCCTGGCGCTGCTTGTGGCGCAGGTTCTCGCAGATCACCATGACCCGGCCGTGGCGGCGGATCACCTTGCACTTGTCGCAGATCTTCTTGACGCTCGGCTTGACCTTCATGGGATGTGAGGTTCTCCGGGTCAGGCCACCACCCCGCGGGAACGGGGTGAGGGCAAGAGATCTACTTGTAGCGGTAGACGATCCGCCCGCGCGTCAGGTCGTAGGGAGACAGCTCCACCACGACACGGTCGTCGGGCAGGATACGGATGTAGTGCATCCGCATCTTGCCGCTGATGTGCGCGAGGACCTGGTGCCCGTTCTGGAGCTCCACCTTGAACATCGCGTTCGGGAGAGACTCGACGACGGTGCCCTCGATCTCGATGGCCCCTTGTTTTTTGGCCATGCTTGAGCGCTTCACCTTCCGGGATCGGCTACCTGGATCAGCCCGTGGGTGCGCGCAGGCACACATGGACCGACGAGCCAGTCTACGACACGGCGCGGCGAAACACGAATCGGGGATGTATGCCCATCCGGGGAGATCCTTATGCGGCCCGGAGGGAAAGAACCGGGGGAAGCCGGGAAAGAGAAACCGGAGGTACGGGGGCACGGGAGGCACCGGAAGACCGCGGAGGCCGTCCCGCGCGGGGCCCGGGGCCCGGCCTCAGGCCAGCGGGTCGGGGGCGGCCGTGATGCCGTACTCGGCCAGCTTCGCCTTCCCGCCGTCCGGCGCGGTCAGCACCAGCGGACCCTGCTCGGTCAGGGCCACCGAGTGCTCCCAGTGGCAGGCCCAGGAGCCGTCGTCGGTCTTGACCGTCCACTCGTCGTCCAGGACGTGCGTCTTGGCGGTGCCCAGACTGACCATCGGCTCGATCGCCAGGCATATCCCCGGCACCAGCCGCGGGCCGCGGCCCCGGCGGCGGTCGACGTAGTTCAGCAGGTGCGGGTCCATGTGCATCTGGCTGCCGATGCCGTGCCCGCCGTAGTCCTCGATGATCCCGTAGCGGCCGGAGGCCGGGCGGGGCTGGCGGCGGATGTAGCCCTCGATCGCCTTGGAGACATCCACCAGCCGGTTGCCCTTGCGCATGGCCGCGATGCCGGCCCACATGGACTCCTCGGTGACCCGGCTCAGCTCGTGCAGCTCCGGGGCGTGCCCCTCACCGACGAAGACGGTGATCGCCGCGTCCCCGTGCCAGCCGTCGACGATCGCGCCGGCGTCGACGGAGATGATGTCGCCGGACCTCAGGACCGTCTCGCTGTCCGGGATGCCGTGCACGACGACGTCGTTCACGGAGGTGCAGATGTTGCCGGGGAAACCGCCGTAACCGAGGAAGTTCGGCTTGGCGCCGTGGTCGGCGAGCACCTTGGCGGCGACCTCGTCCAGCTCCCTGGTGGTCGCGCCCGGCACCGCCGCCTCGCGGCACGCGGCGTGCATCGCGGCGACGACCAGGCCTGCCGCTCGCATCTTCGCGATCTGCTCGGGGGTCTTGAGCTCCACCATGCGGCTGATGCCTTCCAGCTGTCCGATTCGGTCACCATCGTCCGGCGCGGCGCACCGGTCCACCTCTACACGATACGGCCGCGGCACCCGAACGGGGCACCGCGGCCGGTCGTCGTCCTCGCACCGCTAGGCGGAGCGGCCGAGCGCCTCCATCGCGCGCCTGGTCACCTCGTCGACCCTGCCGAGCGCCGAGATGGTCACGACCAGCTCCTGCGCCTTGTAGTAGTCGATGATCGGCTCGGTCTCGCTGTGGTAGACCTCCAGCCGCTTGCGGACGGTGTCCTCGCTGTCGTCCTCGCGCTGGTACAGCTCGCCGCCGCAGGCGTCGCAGACGCCCTCGGCCTTCGGCGGGCTGTACTCGACGTGGAAGATGTGCGTGCTGTCGTTGCGGCACATCCGCCGTCCGGCGATCCGCTTCACGACCTCGTCCTCGGGGACCTCCAGGTCGAGCACCGCGTCCAGTTCCGTCCCCGTCTCGCGCAGGATCCCGTCCAGGGCCTCGGCCTGGGAGAGGTTGCGCGGGAAACCGTCGAGCAGGAAGCCGCCCGCGGCGTCCGGCTCCGCCATGCGGTCCCTGGCCATGCCGATGGTGACCTCGTCCGGCACGAGCTGCCCGGCGCGCATGTACTCCTGCGCCTTCTGCCCGAGCGGGGTGCCCTGGCTGATGTTGGCGCGGAAGAGATCACCGGTGGAGATGTGCGGAATGGACAGGTTCTTGGCCAGGTACGCGGCCTGCGTACCCTTGCCCGCGCCCGGCGGCCCGACGAGGACGATTCGCATCAGCGGAGGAACCCTTCGTAATGGCGCTGCTGCAGCTGGCTCTCGATCTGCTTCACGGTCTCCAGACCAACGCCCACGATGATGAGGAGGCTGGTCCCGCCGAACGGGAAGTTCTGATTCGCGTTGAACAACACCAGCGCGACGGTGGGCACCAGAGCGATCAGGCCCAGATAGAGCGAACCGGGCCACGTGATGCGGTTCAGCACGTAGCTCAGGTACTCGGCCGTGGGGCGACCTGCCCGGATACCCGGGATGAAGCCACCATACTTCTTCATGTTGTCGGCAACGTCTTCGGGGTTGAAGGAGATCGCGACGTAGAAGAAGGCGAAGAAGACGATCAGCACGAAGTACGTGATGATGTAGTACGGGTGATCGCCCCGGACGAAGTGCTGGTTGATCCAGTCGGCCCAGCCCGCCTGGGAGCCGCTGAACTGGACGATCAGCGCCGGGATGTAGAGCAGCGAGGCCGCGAAGATGACGGGGATGACACCCGCCTGGTTCACCTTGAGCGGGATGTAGGTGGAGGTGCCGCCGTACGAGCGACGCCCGATCATCCGCTTGGCGTACTGCACCGGGATGCGGCGCTGGGCCTGCTCGACGAAGACCACCAGTCCGACCATCGCCAGACCGCAGATGATCACCACGCCGAACTCGATCCAGCCGTCGGCGAGGTTGCCCTGCTGCTTGATGGCCCACAGGGCGCCGGGGAAGCCGGCCGCGATCGACACGAACATCAGGATCGACATGCCGTTGCCGATGCCCTTGTCGGTGATCAGCTCACCCAGCCACATGATCAGCGTGGCGCCGGCGGTCATGGCGATCACCATGGTGATCGTGGTGAAGATCGAGTCGTCCGGGATGATCTGGTCCCGGACGGAGCACTGTGCGAAGAGGCTGCCGCTGCGCGCCGTCGCCACCAGACCGGTGGCCTGGAGCACGCTGAGCGCCACGGTGAGGTAGCGGGTGTACTGCGTGATCTTCGCCTGGCCGGACTGCCCCTCCTTCTTCAGGGCCTCCAGCCTCGGGATCACCACCACCAGCAGCTGCAGGATGATGCTCGCCGTGATGTACGGCATGATCCCGAGTGCGAAGATGGTCAACTGCAGCAGCGCGCCACCGCTGAACATGTTCACCAGGCCGAAGAGGCCGGCGCCGGCGCTCTCTGCCTCTTTCACGCACTGGTTGACGTTCTCGAAGCTGACCCCCGGGGCCGGGACGTGCGCCCCGAGCCGGAAGAGCACCATGATGCCGAGGGTGAAGAGCAGCTTCTTGCGCAGGTCGGGCGTCTTGAACGCCCGGGCGAACGCGGTGAGCACGGTGCCTCCTGCGCCCCCCGCGCTCATACGCGAGAGGTTACGGTCGTGAGGATCAACGGATAAAACATTCAGATTCCACAGGGCAAACCTGCGGAGGTCAATAACGCACGCCACCTTACCGGCGAGCGTGCCCCCCTTGGAACGGCCGACCGGGGACGCCCGTTCCCATGGGCGCCCCCGGTTTGCCGTGTCACTCGGCCGTCATCGTGCTCAGGCGAGCTCGTCGACCGTACCGCCGGCGGCGGTGATCTTCTCCTTGGCGGAGCCGGAGACCTTGTCGACGGTCACCCGCAGGGCCACGGAGATGTCGCCGTTGCCCAGCACCTTCACGGGCTGGTTCTTGCGCACCGCGCCCTTGGCGACCAGGTCGGCGACGGTGACGTCGCCACCCTCCGGGTACAGGGCCGAGAGCTTGTCCAGGTTGACGACCTGGTACTCGGTGCGGAACGGGTTCTTGAAGCCCTTGAGCTTGGGCAGCCGCATGTGCAGCGGCATCTGCCCACCCTCGAAGCGCTCCGGAACCTGGTAGCGGGCCTTGGTGCCCTTGGTGCCACGACCTGCGGTCTTGCCCTTGGACGCCTCACCACGACCGACACGGGTCTTGGCGGTCTTGGCGCCCGGGGCGGGCCGGAGGTTGTGGACCTTCAGCGGCTTGCTCGCGGGAGACTCAGCCATCTCAGTCGACCTCCTCGACCGTCACGAGGTGGCGGACGGTCTGCACCATGCCGCGGATCTCGGGGCGGTCCTCCTTGACGACCGTGTCGTTCACTCGCTTGAGGCCGAGCGAACGCAGGGTGTCGCGGTGGTTCTGCTTGCTGCCGATGTAGGACTTGGTCTGGGTGACCTTCAGACGAGCCATCAGCCACTCACCCCAGCCCGCGCCCGCAACAGAGCGGCGGGAGCGACGTCCTCCAGCGGCAGACCGCGGCGGGCGGCGATCTCCTCGGGGCGCTGCAGGCCCTTCAGAGCGGCCACCGTGGCGTGCACGATGTTGATGGGATTGGACGAGCCGAGCGACTTGCTCAGCACGTCGTGGATGCCCGCGCACTCCAGCACGGCGCGCACCGGGCCACCGGCGATCACACCGGTACCGGGCGAGGCCGGCTTGAGCAGCACGACACCCGCGGCCTCCTCACCCTGGATCGGGTGGGGGATGGTGCCCTGGATCCGGGGGACCTTGAAGAAGTGCTTCTTGGCCTCCTCCACACCCTTGGCGATGGCGGCCGGCACCTCCTTGGCCTTGCCGTATCCGACACCCACGGTGCCGTCACCGTCGCCCACCACGACCAGCGCGGTGAAGCTGAAGCGACGACCACCCTTCACAACCTTGGCGACGCGGTTGATCGCGACGACCCGCTCGACGTACGCGGTCTTCTCGGCGGCCGCGCCGCCGTCCCGCCGGTCCCGTCGGTCCCGCCGCTCGCCGCCACCGGCGCCGCCACCGCGGCGCTGGGGTCCAGCCATTGGATTTACCTCTCTCTATGCGTCCGCTTGCGTGGGGACCGGCTCAGAACCTGAGCCCGGCCTCGCGGGCGGCGTCGGCCAGGGCGGCGATCCGCCCGGCGTACTTGTTGCCACCGCGGTCGAACACGACGGCCTCGATGCCCGCGGCCTTCGCCCGCTCGGCGACCAGGGCGCCGACCTTCTTGGCCAGCTCGCTCTTGTCGCCGTCGGCGCCGCGGATCGAGCTGTCCAGGGTCGAGGCCGAGGCGAGCGTGTGGCCCGCGACGTCGTCGACGACCTGCGCCACCATGTGGCGGTTGGAACGCGTCACCACCAGGCGGGGGCGCTCGGGGGTGCCCGAGACCTTCTTGCGGACGCGGATGTGGCGCCGCTTGACGGCGGTGGCCTTGCGGGCACCGCCCTTGGCGATCTTCACACCGTATGCCATGGCTTACTTACCAGCCTTTCCGACCTTGCGGCGGATGACCTCGCCCGCGTACTTGACGCCCTTGGCCTTGTACGGGTCGGGCTTGCGCAGCTTGCGGATCCGCGCGGCGATCTCGCCGACCTGCTGCTTGTCGATGCCCTCGACGCTGAACTTCGTCGGGGACTCCACCTTGAAGGTGATGCCCTGGGGGGCCTCGACGAGGATCGGGTGGCTGTAGCCCAGGGAGAACTCCAGGTTGGAGCCCTTGGCCTGGACGCGGTAGCCGACCCCGCTGATCTCGAGCTGCTTGGTGTACCCCTGGGTCACGCCAGTGATCATGTTCGCCACCAGCGTGCGGGACAGACCGTGCAGGGCCTTGTTCCGGCTCTCGTCGTTGGGGCGGGTGACACGGATCGTGCCGTCCTCGTCCCGGGCGACCTCGATGGGGGCGGCGACGGTGTGCGTCAGGGTGCCCTTGGGGCCCTTCACGGCGACCGTACGGCCATCGATGGTGACGTCCACACCGGCGGGAACCTGGATGGGGAGCTTGCCGATACGCGACATTGCCTTACCTCCGTTCCCTTCCGCTACCAGACGTAGGCGAGGACTTCCCCACCCACGCCCTTCTTCTGAGCCTGCTTGTCGGTGAGGAGACCGTGGGAGGTGGAGATGATCGCCACTCCCAGGCCGCCGAGCACCTTCGGCAGGTTGGTGGACTTCGCGTAGACCCGCAGACCCGGCTTGCTGATGCGCTTGATGCCGGCGATCGAACGCTCGCGGTTCGGCCCGAACTTGAGCTCCAGGACGAGGTTCTTGCCCACCGGGGCGTCCTCGACCTTCCAGCCGGTGATGTAGCCCTCCTGCTGGAGGATCTCCGCGATGTGCGACTTGATCTTGCTGTGCGGCATCACGACGGTGTCGTGGTACGCCGAGTTCGCGTTTCGCAGACGCGTCAGCATGTCTGCGATCGGATCGGTCATGGTCATGTGATGGCCTTCGGCCTCTCTCGCCGGGGTTTCCTGTATGCGCCGTCCCTCTCCCCGTACGCGGTACGCGACGGGACGGGTGCGGTGCGGGGACCTACGGCGTAGTAAGACGGTCATGGACGGCGAGCGCCCAGCCCACAAGCCTAGGGCACGCGGGGCGGGCGTTCGCCGGCCAGGATGCTCTTACCGAGAGTCCCTGGGTCCGCCGGAGCGGACTTACCAGGAGCTCTTGGTGACGCCCGGCAGCTCGCCGCGGTGGGCCATCTCACGAAGGCACACGCGGCACAGGCCGAACTTGCGGTAGACGGAGTGGGGACGGCCGCAGCGCTGGCAGCGCGTGTACGCACGCACCGCGAACTTGGGCTTGCGGGCCGCCTTGGCGATCAGAGCCTTCTTGGCCACTGCTCAGGCCTCCTTGAACGGGAATCCGAGGTGACGCAGCAGGGCGCGGCCCTCCTCGTCGGTGTTCGCCGTGGTGACCACGGTGATGTCCATGCCTCGGACCCGGTCGATCTTGTCCTGGTCGATCTCGTGGAACATGACCTGCTCCGTGAGACCGAAGGTGTAGTTGCCCCGGCCGTCGAACTGCTTGGGCGACAGACCGCGGAAGTCGCGGATGCGCGGCAGCGCCAGCGACAGCAGGCGGTCCAGGAACTCCCACATGCGGTCACCCCGGAGGGTGACGTGGGCACCGATCGGCTGACCCTCGCGCAGCTTGAACTGCGCGATGGACTTCCGGGCCTTGGTCACGGCCGGCTTCTGGCCGGTGATCGTGGCGAGGTCGCGGACGGCGCCCTCGATCAGCTTGGAGTCGCGGGCGGCCTCGCCCACACCCATGTTGACCACGATCTTGGTGAGACCGGGGATCTGCATGACGTTGCCGTAGTCGAACTCGTCACGCAGCTTGCCCGCGATCTCCTCGCGGTAGCGCACCTTCAGGCGCGGCTGCACGTTGGTGGCGGTAGTCATCAGATGTCCTCACCGGTCCGCTTGGCAACGCGGATCTTGTTGCCTTCGTCGTCGAAGCGGTAACCGACGCGGGTGACGACCTTCTTGCCGTCCTTCTCCACCACGAGCTGCACGTTGCTCACGTGGATCGGGGCCTCGGTCGTCACGATCCCGCCGGTCTTCGAACCACGGGCGGTCTGTCCGGCCTTGGTGTGCTTCTTGACCCGGTTGACACCCTCGACCAGGACGCGGTTCTCGCGGGGGTAGGCCACGATGACCTTCCCCTGCTTCCCCTTGTCCTTGCCGGTGATGACCTGGACCAGGTCACCCTTCTTGATCTTCATCGGTTACAGCACCTCCGGCGCGAGGGAGATGATCTTCATGAACTTCTTCTCGCGCAGCTCACGGCCCACCGGGCCGAAGATACGGGTGCCGCGGGGGTCGCCGTCGTTCTTGAGGATGACGGCGGCGTTCTCGTCGAAGCGGATGTACGAGCCGTCCGGGCGGCGGCGCTCCTTGACGGTGCGCACGACGACGGCCTTGACGACGTCGCCCTTCTTCACGTTGCCACCGGGGATCGCGTCCTTGACGGTGGCGACGATGACGTCCCCGACACCCGCGTAGCGGCGGCCGGAGCCACCGAGAACACGGATGCAGAGGATCTCCTTCGCTCCCGTGTTGTCGGCGACGCGCAGTCGCGACTCCTGCTGGATCACGTCTATCTCCTGATCGTCTGCCGGTTCCCGGTGGGTGCGCGCGGTGCCGCGCGCACCTCACCGAGCCTGGCGGAACTCGTCCCGAGAAGTGCTCTCGGGGGTTACTTGGCCTTCTCGAGGATCTCGACGACGCGCCAGCGCTTGGTCGCGGACAGCGGCCGGGTCTCCATCAGGAGGACCCGGTCGCCGACACCCGCGGCGTTCTGCTCGTCGTGCGCCTTGAGCTTGTTCGTACGGCGGATGACCTTGCCGTACAGGGCGTGCTTGACGCGGTCCTCGACGGCGACGACGACGGTCTTGTCCATCTTGTCGCTGACGACCAGACCCTCACGGGTCTTGCGGAAGCCGCGCTGCTGGTTGTTCGTCTCAGTCACATTCGTCTCGCTCATCAGGCGCTCTCCACCGTCTCGATGCCGAGCTCGCGCTCCCGCATCAGGGTGTAGATCCGGGCGATGTCCTTACGGACGGCCTTCAGCCGGCCGTTGTTCTCCAGCTGTCCGGTCGCCGCCTGGAAACGGAGCTTGAAGAGCTCCTCCTTGGCCTCGCGCAGCTTCCCGACGAGCTCCTCGTCGCTCAGCTCGCGCAGCTCGCTCGCCTTGGTACCGGCCGCCATCACGACTCACCTGCCTCGCGCCGAACGATCCGGCACTTCATCGGAAGCTTGTGAGCAGCGCGGGTGAGCGCCTCACGAGCAATCTTCTCGTTCGGGTAGGAAAGCTCGAACATCACCCGACCGGGCTTGACGTTCGCGACCCACCACTCCGGCGAGCCCTTGCCGGAACCCATGCGGGTCTCGGCGGGCTTCTTCGTCAGCGGACGGTCCGGGTAGATGTTGATCCACACCTTGCCGCCACGCTTGATGTGCCGCGTCATGGAGATACGCGCGGCCTCGATCTGCCGGTTGGTCACGTAGGCGGCGGTGACGGCCTGGATGCCGTACTCGCCGAACGCGACCTCGGTGCCACCCTTGGCCATGCCCCTGCGCTTGGGGTGGTGCTGCTTGCGGTGCTTGACCCTGCGGGGGATCAGCATGACGGTCAGGCCTCCTTCCCGGCAGAGCCGGTGCTCTCGGCGGCCGGAGCGGAGCTGCTCGCCTCGGCCTTGGGGGCCTCGGTCCTCTCCTGCTGCGGCTTGCGTCCGCGGCCGCCGCGCTCGCCACCGCGGCGCGGGCGGTCGTTGCCACCACCGCGCGACGGGCGGTTGCCGGCGCGGGCGGCGGCGTTCTCGGCACGGACCTCGGCGATGTTCTTGACGTCGCCCTTGTAGATCCAGACCTTCACACCGATCCGGCCGAAGGACGTCTTGGCCTCGAAGAAGCCGTAGTCCACGTTGGCGCGGAGGGTGTGCAGGGGGACCCGGCCCTCGCGGTAGAACTCGGAGCGGGACATCTCGGCGCCGCCGAGGCGGCCACCGCACTGGATCTTGATGCCCTTGGCGCCGGCCTTCATCGTGCTCTGCATCGACTTGCGCATCGCACGGCGGAAGGAGACGCGGGAGGACAGCTGCTCGGCGACGGCCTGGGCCACCAGCTGGGCGTCCGTCTCCGGGTTCTTCACCTCGAGGATGTTGAACTGGATCTGCTTGCCGGTCAGCTTCTCCAGCCGACCGCGGATGCGCTCCGCCTCGGCGCCGCGGCGGCCGATCACGATGCCCGGACGGGCCGTGTGGACGTCGACGCGGACGCGGTCGCGGGTGCGCTCGATCTCCACCTTGGAGATGCCGGCCCGCTCCATGCCCTGCGTGAGCAGGCGGCGGATCTCGACGTCTTCCTTGATGTAGTCCTTGTAGAGCTTGTCGGCGTACCAGCGCGACTTGAAGTCGGTGGTGATGCCCAGCCGGAACCCGTGCGGGTTGACCTTCTGCCCCATTACCGGGTTCCTTCCTTGCTGCTGACGACCACCGTGATGTGGCTGGTCCGCTTACGGATCCGGTAGGCACGGCCCTGGGCGCGCGGCCGGAACCGCTTCAGGGTCGGGCCCTCGTCGACATAGGCCTCGGAGATGAACAGGCTGTCGACGTCGGTGTGGTCGTAGTTGTGCGCGGCGTTGGCGATGGCGCTGTCGAGCACCTTGCCCACGGGCACGCTCGCGGCCTGCGGAGCGAAACGCAGGACCGCCTGAGCCTCCGTGGCATCCATGCCACGGATGAGGTCCACCACACGGCGGGCCTTCATGGGCGTGACGCGGATGTACCGCGCCTGGGCCCTGGCTTCCATGGTCGTCCCTTCGGTGTCAGTCATTGGTCTTCGCTGTTTCCGCAGATCAGCGACGCCGCGACTTGCGGTCGTCCTTCTCGTGGCCGCGGAAGGTGCGGGTCGGCGCGAACTCGCCGAGCTTGTGGCCGACCATCGACTCGGTGACGAACACCGGGACGTGCTTGCGGCCGTCGTGCACCGCGATCGTGTGGCCCAGCATGGCCGGGACGATCATCGAGCGGCGGGACCAGGTCTTGATGACGTTCTTGGTGCCGGCTTCGTTCTGCGTGTCCACCTTCTTGATCAGGTGGTCGTCGACGAAGGGCCCCTTCTTGAGACTGCGCGGCATCGAAAACCCGCCTCCTAGCGCTTCTTGTTCGTCTTGCGGCGGCGGACGATGTACTTGTTGCTGGCCTTCTTCGGCGAGCGAGTACGTCCTTCCTTCTTGCCCCACGGCGAGACCGGGTGACGACCACCGGAGGTCTTGCCCTCACCACCACCGTGCGGGTGGTCGACCGGGTTCATGACCACACCGCGGACGGTCGGGCGGACGCCCTTCCAGCGCATGCGGCCGGCCTTGCCCCAGTTGATGTTCGACTGCTCGGCGTTGCCGACCTCGCCGACGGTCGCGCGGCAGCGGACGTCGACCAGGCGGATCTCGCCGGAGGGCATGCGGAGGTGGGCCATGCGGCCCTCCTTCGCCAGCAGCTGCACGGAGGCGCCGGCGGAGCGGGCGAACTTCGCGCCGCCGCCGGGGCTCAGCTCGATGGCGTGGATGGTCGTACCGACCGGGATGTTGCGCAGCGCCAGGTTGTTGCCGGGCTTGATGTCGGCACCGGGGCCGTTCTCGACGCGGGCGCCCTGCTTCAGACCGGCCGGGGCGAGGATGTAGCGCTTCTCGCCGTCGGCGTAGTGCAGCAGCGCGATGCGCGCGGTGCGGTTCGGGTCGTACTCGATGTGCGCGACCTTGGCCGGCACGCCGTCCTTGTCGTGACGGCGGAAGTCGATCACACGGTAGGCGCGCTTGTGGCCACCGCCCTGGTGGCGGACGGTCACACGACCGGCGTTGTTACGGCCGCCCTTGCTGTGCAGCGGGCGGACCAGCGACTTCTCCGGCGTGGACCGCGTGATCTCGACGAAGTCGGCGACACTGGCGCCACGACGGCCCGGAGTCGTCGGCTTGTACTTGCGGATACCCATTTCTCAGTCCTCGTCCGATATCGGACGGTACGGCCTCCGTCAGGAGACCGGACCGCCGAAGATGTCGATACGGTCGCCCTCGGCGAGGGTCACGATGGCGCGCTTGGTGTCGGCGCGCTTGCCGTAGCCGGTCCGAGTGCGCTTGCGCTTGCCCTGCCGGTTGATCGTGTTGACCCCGGTGACCTTGACCGAGAAGACCGTCTCGACGGCCTGCTTGATCTGGGTCTTGTTGGCACGCGGGTCGACGACGAACGTGTACTTGTTCTCGTCCAGCAGCGCGTAGCTCTTCTCCGAGACCACCGGCTTGATCAGGATGTCGCGGGGGTCGGAGAAGGTCTTGCTGGTGACGGTCGCCTCACTCATCAGGCGTTGCTCCCTTCGCGCTCGGCAGCCGTACGGCCGGCCACGAAGCTCTCGAAGGCGGCCTTGGTGAAGACCACGTCGTCGGAGACGAGCACGTCGTAGGTGTTCAGCTGACCCGGCTCCAGGATGTGGACCTGGGGCAGGTTGCGGGCGGACAGCCACGCGGCCTCGTCGCTCCGCTCGACGACCAGCAGCACGTTCTTGCGCTCGCTGATCCTGCCGAGCAGACCCTTGGCGGCCTTGGTGGACGGGGCCTCGCCCTCGACCACGCCGGTGACGACGTGGACGCGGTCGTGGCGCGCCCGGTCGGAGAGGGCACCGCGCAGGGCGGCGGCCTTCATCTTCTTCGGGGTGCGCTGCGAGTAGTCGCGCGGCACCGGGCCGTGCACGACGCCACCGCCGGCGAACTGCGGCGCGCGGGTCGAGCCCTGGCGGGCGCGGCCGGTGCCCTTCTGGCGGTACGGCTTCTTGCCGCCGCCGCGGACCTCGCCGCGGGTCTTGGTCTTGTGCGTGCCCTGGCGGGCAGCGGCCAGCTGTGCGACGACGACCTGGTGGATCAGCGGAACGCTGACCTGCACGTCGAAGATCTCCGCGGGGAGCTCGACGGTCCCGGCCTTGTCGCCTGCCGGCGAAAGGATGTCAATGGTGCTCATCTACCTCAGGCCCCCTTGGCCGCGGTACGGACCAGGACGAGGCCGCCGTTCGGACCGGGAACCGCGCCCTTGATGAGCAGCAGTCCCTTCTCCGCGTCAACGGCGTGGACGGTCAGGTTCTGGGTGGTGACCCGCTCGTTGCCCATGCGGCCGGCCATGCGCAGGCCCTTGAACACGCGGCCCGGGGTGGCGCAGCCGCCGATGGAACCGGGCGAGCGGTGCTTGCGCTGGGTGCCGTGGCCGGCGCCGAGGCCGGCGAAGCCGTGGCGCTTCATGACACCGGCGGTGCCCTTGCCCTTGCTCTTGCCGGTCACGTCGACCTTGGTGCCGGACTCGAACACCTCGGCGGTGATCTCCTGGCCGAGCGTGTACTCGGCGGCGTCGGCGGTGCGCAGCTCCACCAGGTGACGGCGCGGGGGCACGTCGGCCTTGGCGAAGTGGCCCTTGAGGGGCTTGTTCACCTTGCGCGGGTCGATCTCGCCGAAGGCGATCTGGACGGCCTCGTAGCCGTCCTTGTCAGCGGTGCGCACCTGGGTGACGACACAGGGTCCGGCCTTGACGACAGTGACCGGGACGACACGGTTGTTCTCGTCCCAGACCTGGGTCATGCCGAGCTTCTCGCCCAGGACACCCTTGATCTGCTTCGTGGTCATCTCTACCGGGCCTCTCAGAGCTTGATCTCGATGTCGACGCCGGCCGGCAGGTCCAGGCGCATCAGCGAGTCAACGGTCTTGGGCGTCGGGTCGAGGATGTCGATCAGGCGCTTGTGGGTGCGCATCTCGAAGTGCTCGCGCGAGTCCTTGTACTTGTGCGGCGACTTGATGACGCAGTACACGTTCTTCTCTGTGGGCAGCGGCACCGGGCCCGCGACCGACGCACCAGTGCGGGTCACCGTCTCGACGATCTTCTTCGCCGAGTTGTCGATGACCTCGTGGTCGTAGGCCTTGAGCCGGATGCGGATCTTCTGTCCCGCCATGGCTACTTCGTAGTCCTGTCTCTCGTCACGCTCCGGGACCCGGTGGCCCTTGCCCTCTCCGACCCACGCGGTCGGGCGTGTCGCGTCCCTGCTGACATGGATATCCCTTGGAGGATTTCCCTGTTACGGGTGACGCGGTACGTGGGACCGCGGACCGGGGAGTTCGTCCCACCGGGCGCCTGGCCGGCACCCCGCTGACACTTCCCGGAAGATTCCCGTACTTCCGTCCCTGATGAGGGGCGACGAATACGTTGGGACTCGCTTCCGGTCCTCCCGGCGGGAGGCGCGCAGCATCGGCGCTCAACCGAGCAACTTGGACAGTGTGCCACAAGGCCCAGGCGGGCCGCCAATCGAGACCTATCACGTTACCCCGCGCGAGGACGTCCGAACCCCCGTCGTCGATCATCGGATCGTCGCCCCGCACCGCACCATGGGTGACCGTTACGTCACCCGTGGTCGCGGCAAAGGTGCCGCGCTCAACCGCTCGGTGCCCTGGGCGTGGCGGCGGCCCGGTTCGGCCCGGCGGACAACCGCCGGGGGCAAGGGCCGACTTCCACGGCGGTCTGTTCAGCCGCCCCAACGGATTCTTCCGACCAACCGCACGGCAGCGTGCCCCCATATCCGGTCAGAGCCGGGCATGAGGGCACAGGCGGTTCGCGGTCAGCGACCGGCGGTGTACGCCACGAAGCCGCTCCACGCCTCCGGAGCGAACGCGAGCCGCGGGCCCCGCGCGTCCTTGGAGTCGCGGACGTGGACGGTGCCGGGGGTGGCCGCGACCTCGACGCAGGCCGGCCCGTCATTGCTGCTGTGGCTGCTCTTGACCCACTCCAGCGCGGAACCGTCTCCGGCAGAGAGCTTGAGCGTCATGTCATCTCTCCCAGCAGTCTCTTGATGAAGGCCATCGACTCACACGGCGTGAGGGCCTGGGCTCGGATGATCCCATACCGCATCTCCAGCGTCTGGACTTCCTTGGCGTCGGAGACCAGGCGGTGGGAGAGCTGAGCCTCCCAGTGCCCCAGTGTCGTGCCGTTGCCGAGTTTCAGCAGTTGGAGCTGACCACCCATTCCGGCGTGGTCCTCGCGGTCCGTCGGCATCACCTGGATGTCGACGTGCCGCAGTTGTCCGACTTCCAGCAGGTGTTCGAGCTGGCGCCGCAGCACCATTCTGCCTCCGAGCGGGCGCCGGAGGGTCACCTCTTCCAGGACAAAGGACAGCATGGGCGTGGGCTTCCGCGTGAAGATCTCCTGCCTGGCCATTCGGGCGGCCACCTGCCGTTCGACCTCTTCCTCGCTGCACACCGGGCGTCGCATCTCGAACAGGGCCTTGGTGTACTCCTCCGTCTGCAACAGGCCGTCGATGTTGTGGTCGTTGTACGACCCCAGCTCGACGGCCTCCGCCTCCAGCTTGGCCAGGTCGCGGACCTTCTTCGGGTACCGGGCCCGGGCCACGTCCTTCTTCATCGCCGCGAGCTTGCCGCCCGCCCCCAGCACCTTGTCCGACTTCTCCAGGAACTCCGGGTGCGCCAGCCGTTTGCCGCGCTCCACCGACGAGACCATGCTCAGGCTGTAGCCGATCGCCACCCCCAGCTCCGCCTGCGTCAGATCCGTCGACTCCCGCCACACCTTCACCTGACGCCCGGCCGCCTCCGCGATCGGCCAGTACTCGTCATCCGGATCCGTCTCCCACCGGGCATCGTCCGCACCGTCCGTCGTGTGCTCCGCGCGCCCCGCACCGTCGCCGTTCACACTCATGCGTAAATCAGCCTCCCGCGTGTCGTGTGTCCTTGCCCAACGGCGCCCGCTTCCGGACCGTCACGCCGTACAGGCCGCACAGACACCGGCCCTGATTCGACAACCGCCCCTGCGCCCGCGAGCCGCCACCGATCAGATTAGGCATGGAAAAGCCGCACTCCATGCCAGAAGTCAGGAAATCACTCGAATAGTAAATTCCGCTTCTGTAGCCCGAGTTCGCGGTGCCGCTCCCCCGGCACCGGATGCCTTCGGCGCGCTCGGCGTCGACCCACCGGACGACGCAGCGAACAGACGGCGCGGCCAGATGAAGTCCCCGTCGGCGGCCTCCTACAGGACCTTGCCGATCCCAGACGAAACGGGCTCGGCGGCCCCCGCAGGAGGCCACCGAACCCGTCTTCCGGTTCGCTCTATAACTGAGGTGTGAAACCGGCTCCCCTCGGCAGAGGCCGAGTCAGATCAGAGGCACGCTCACGAGTAGTTCCAGCGCTGTCCGTCGCCGCGGACCTTGCAGTAGATGACCCGGCCGTTGGCGTCGTGTGTCCGCATGCCGACGTGCCTGTTGGCGCAGAACTGACCGGCCCGGTAGCAGTTGCCCGCCGGGGAGGTCAGCTCGCACTGGCCGTTCCACTCGGCGGAACCGCCCGCGCCGCCGGTGGAGCCGCCGGAGCCGCTGTCCCGCTCCGAGGAGGACGGCGGGGGCGGCGGGGTGTAGCCGGGATCGTTCTTCCTGTCCTGGTAGGTGCCCTTCTTCGACGGGCACGAGCCGCCTTCGACCAGGGTCAGCGTCGCCTCGGCGCCGGGCTTGACGTCCGCGCCGGCCTTGAGTGACTGGAAGCAGACCTTGTACCCGTCCGCGTCGCTCTCCACCTCGGCCTGGGTCAAGGACACGTCCTTGTACGCCGAGTCGGCGCTGATCCTTCCTTCGTCCAGGCCCGCCTCGGTCAGCGCCTTGACGGCCTCGGCGTAGGTCTTCCCGGTGACACCGGGAGCCTTGGGCCACGCGAGCGGGCCGCCGTCCTTCTTCGGGCAGAGGGCGCCTTCCTCGACGGCTCCGTAGTCGACGGTGCCGTATCCGATGCCCTCGAAACACACCTTCCAGTTCTCGGAAGGCTCGGCGCCGCCCTTGTTGGCGCTGTGGACGGAGACGGTGTACCCGGCGCCCTCGGCGGCCTTCCGGGCGTCCTTGAGGGTCACTCCCTTCTGGGAGGAGATCCGCTCCGGCTTCGCCGTCACGGTGGCGGTGGCGGTGGCGGTCTCCGCCGGCTCCGCCCCGGCACCACTGCCCGAGCAGGCCCCGAGCAGGAAGACGCCGAGCACCCCGAGGGCGGCGAACCTCCCGCGGATCGCGGCACGGCCCCCCGTCTGCTCTCCCCCACCCGAGCGCTTCCCGGCCGTCGGCTGCCCGTGCACCCGCCGTCTGCGCGATATGTCGCCCTCGGCCTGTATGTCAGTCATCCCGCCCCCCTGGCAGTGCTGTTCGTGCGGCGAACCCTAACCGAACGCAACCTTCCGGTGCCGGACAGTTCACAGAACGCTGGTCCGCCTCGGCGACCACCGGGCTCGCATGCCTGGCAGAGCGGGACCGGCCGGGCCGCCGCGAGGCGGCGTCAGAGGGCTCAGCGGTGAAGGTGCGCAGATGACGGGAGAGAACTCGTCGGCGACCGAGGCGACAGCAGGCGGGGCGAGAGGGCCACAGTCACCGCCCGCCGCCGGAACGCCTACCGGTGGCCCCCACGGCGGACCGCCCGTCCGGGGCCCACGCTCAGAGTCCTTCCCAGGACAGCCGGACCGGACGCCGGTGCCACCACCAGCCCTTGTCCGCCAGTGCGATGCGTGAGATGCCGAGTGCCGCGCTCAGGGCCTGCCCGCCGTCGTCCCGTGTGGCATCCCGGAAACGCTCGTCCACCCGCTCCGCCGAACACCGGAGGAGGTCGCCGAGCTCCTGCGGCAGGGCGGGAAGCATCCCACCGATCTCGTCCCGTATCTCCAGGTCCTCGGCGTACGTGTCCGCCGGGTAGCGTCCACGGGGCGGCCAGTCGCTCTCTACGCGGTACACGCTCTTCTCCCACGCACCCAGGCTGTCCATGGCGCACCAGAGGGCGTCGCCGGTCCCCGGGCACGCCTCCGCGGAGGCGGAGAATTCGCCGGAGACCGGCGTCGGGTCGGGTTGCTCCCTGATGACCTCCCGGATCAGTTCGACCCGGACATCGGGCAGGTGGGGAACGGGGTCCTCCACCGCGTCGATGGTGTAGACGGGCTCCTCGTCGTCCGACTCGTACAGCCTGGCGCGGGTGACGAGGCCTTCCGGCGTCACCAGCCAATAGGCGCTGGGCCGCACCCCGTCGGCCGGATAGAGCACCACGCGCCACAGCCTCCCGGCCAGTCGCCGGGCCACCTCCGCCCCACTGGGCCGCTCGGCCACCTGCTTCTGGACGTAGACGTCCAGGAACCACGAGATATGACCCCGAAGCGCCGAACGATCGCAGTGGACGAGAGCGTTCCAGTTCCGTCCCTCCGGATCGTCTCCCTCATCGACCACCTCGACTTCTTCCGGGGCCGCCCGGAAGATCTCGGCGAGGGCGGTCACGAGGCGATCGGCGTCCAGCTCCCCCACGGCGGAGAGAAGGCACATCGCTTGTGTCTCCCCTTTGATTCCAGGAGATCCCACTTCGGCACAGAAGCCGCAGGGGCTGCTTCAGCATTCGCCGTCATTCTTGATGATGTCCGCCAAGTCCGTCATCCACCTGCGCAACCTCACCCCCCTCGGGGGATAGACCTGCATTCCCACGGCCAGCACGGCGTCCTCGAGCCTCTCTTTGTCCTCGACCATTCTCAGCAGAGTCAGCCCCTCCTTTGCCGCACGGCGGCGGTCCTCAGCAGGTGTACCGGAAATGTAGTCGTCAACCGCCTCCCGATGGGAGGCATATATGTTCAGCGAGTCCTGATGGAAGTAGGCGCCGAGCAGATGGGAAATCTCGGGAGAGCGCTCCCTCCACTCCTCCGGCTTCTGCGGTGGGACAACAGGCCGCTCCAAGTCTCCTTCAAGAAAGGAGACAAGGTGCTTGCGGATGATCCAGAAACTTTCTTCGACGCTCCTTCCACCCGTGGGACTGACTTGCGGCATCAGCGCCACTTCATCCCTGATCTCGGCCGAGAAGAGGTCGACCGAGAGGAGGTCGTCGATCTGCCGGAGTGCTTTCGCAGCGCTTTCCGGGTTCTGTGCAGCTTCCCCGAGATGGGACTCCAGCGCCGGTCCCGGCCACTCAGAAGTGTCAGTGAACACACAGTCCACCGCAGCGTATGCGGCGAGGATCTTCTGGACCTCGGAGAAACGGAACCCCGGCACCGGGAAGCAGTCCATCGCTTTGCCCCAGACATGCAAGAGCCCCACCAGTGCCCCTGGAAGGCGCCGAGGCGGACACGTGAGACTTTCTCTGCGGCATCACACGAAGGGGGCAGGGGGTTGACTACGCACGGCCCGTGCGATGCTGTCGTATTCGCCGAATCGCGGAACATCCTCCCAGAAGTCGTCGAGCGTCCCGTCCGGCGCCAGCTGAAGTTCCTGCATGTAGCACTCGTCGTTCTTCTCGTCCCGGACAATACGCAGCCCACTTCCGTCTTCGTTGTAGCTGTCGATCTCGACCCGTGACGCCTGGTTCTCGCGGAGGAAGACTCCATCCTTTTCATAGGTGCACGCGGTAACCCCCTCCAGGAACATTCTCTCCTCACGCCGGCCAAAAGTGTAGGTGATCTCGATACGCCCATCGGAGTCGTAGAAGTAGACACGGGTACACCCGACTTCCAATCGAATCTCGACAGCCCTCCGCGCAGGAGAGTCGCTGACCGGGCGAGACACCGCGGTGTACAATTTCCCTGCTATGTGCCGCGCGTACGCCTCCTCCTCGGTCAGGACATTGATGGGTTTACTGAAGCGGTCGTTCCAACGCTCACAGTAAATAATGCTCACACGTCCTCCCGCACGTATACATCTTGCCACTGACGTCTCTGATCGTGATACGAAGGCCCTGTGCGTGCTCGATGACTTCTTGAGGGATCGGGTTCTTCCGCGCAGGGACCTCCAGGATCATGGCCCCGCGGAGCTTCTCTCCGTAAATTTCCGGATACTTTCCGCTCCGTATCACCTCGCCAGGCTTGTACTTGTCGGCAAGTTCGTTGAGGTAGTCCTTGGCGCTCTTGGTCTGGATTTCCGAAAGCTGCGTGTACTTGCGCGAGGCTATCTCCTTTCCGCGTACATAGGAGTCCACCTGCTTCCCGCTCTTGAGGTGTACTTCGTTGTGGGTGTAGCGCGGGTGGTTGTCCGTGTTGAACCGGTTGCCCGCGAGGAATCTCTTCCTGACCTCTTCCGGTATGTCCCGCCAGGCGACGTTCAGACCGCTGTCCAGGCCCGAGCCCGGCATCGCCCCCGGTGGGAAACCGCCGGGGAAGGCCGGGCTCGGCCGCGTCACCGGCCCGAGTCGGATGTGGTTGAGGGCGCTGTAGATGCCGTCCGCGTCGTTGATCGCCTTGGCGCTGCTTCCGGCACCACCGAGCCCGGCGCCGAACATGGTGCCGTACATCCCGGCCTCGCGGGCCTGGGCGAGGTTCAGGCCGTCCTGGAGGCCGGCGTGGATGCGCATGGGCTGGGCGACCGCGAGGTCGACGGCGACGGTCTCGATGCCACCGAAGGCGGCGCCGACCAGGGTGGTGGCCGCGATCCGGGCGGTGGTGGTGGAGACCGCCGCCCTCAGGGAGGCGGCCGTCTGCGTGATCGTCGCTGCGGTGGCCGCCGCTCCCGGCCGCACCACCACCCACCGAGACCGCGCCACCGCGCCCGCGTCCCGTACCACTCCAGAACTGCGACGGCTGTGACCGCGCCTTCCGCTCCCCCACCCCCGGCCTCTGCCGCGGCTGCCGCACAGAACAGGCCGCCCCTCCCTAACTCCTGGCGGCATGAGGAGCACGGTCAGGCCATGCGTCTCCTGCTGCTGCCTCGGTGGCGGACGCAGCGGGGAGCAACGGGGAAGGCCCCCAAATCCGTGCCCTGACCGCTCGCAAGGAGCCACACACGAACAAGCCGGACGACCGGACCGTCCGCCTGCCGCTGGAGAATGCGGAACCAGTCGGCCACAGCCCTTCATCCATCCCCCAGAACGCGGAACTCACCGCTGAGCAGGCAGCCGACCTGCTCAACGTCTCCCTCTCCTTTCTCGTCGGGCTGCTGGAGGCGGGAGACATCGGGTACCACGAGGTCGGCGGAGACCGGAGGATCACGGCCTCCTCGCTGCTGGAGTACAAGCGGCGGGACGACGAACGCCGTCGCCGAGCGGCAGAGGGGCTGACCGAGCTGGGCCAGGAGATGGGACTGCTCTGACACCGTTCTGTCGCCGTGGGACGTGGAAGCCAAGCACCCCGACGCGTTCATCGAGGACCAGACCGGACTGGATCCGGCCACCGTGTATGCGCTGGTGCGCCAGATCGCGGACGGCTGGAAGAAACCGCCGGGGACCGTGCAGGACGTGCTCGGCTCACTGGAACGGGATGGCATGGTCGCCTCGGTGGCAGCCCTGCGAGCGCTCTGACCGCGTAAGGCGGCCCTCACTCCCGGCGGGGGTCGCCTACGCGGCCGGGTCGGTACGGGCACGGCCCGCACGCGGCGAGCGGCTCTGCCCACGGAGCCCGGCACGGCGTCAGTCGTACACGTGGCGGATGGTGAAGTCGGCGTCCCGCCCCGGCGCGCCCGCGTGCGCGCGGCTCAGCCGCGCCCCCCGGCCAGCCCGCGGCGCAGCCGGCGCACCCCGCGGCGGTGGACGACGCGCAGCAGGTCCCGGGTGGGGACCTTGCGGACCGGGAAGTCGTCGATGGCGCCCGGCTCCGGCTGCCGGTACCGGGCGAAGGCCGCGCCCGCGGCGAGGCCGCCCAGTACGGCCTCCACCGCCGCGTCGACGGGTGCCGCCTCCGGCGCCACGGGGCCGGTGGGGCCGCCCGGCGGCGGGGTCAGGGCCGACAGGTCGCCCAGGACCCGGACCCCGAGTTTGGCGATGGCCTCGGCCATCTCCCCGGCCACCTCCGCCGCCGCCTGCTGGGCCCAGGCCGGGGTGGCGATGCGCGGCTCGTCGCGGGACGGCCGGTAGGCCTGCAGCTGCGGGACGATCCCCTCGCGCACCACCTTCTGGCGCGGCGCGTCGAGCACCGGGTCCTCGGCGAGCCTGCGGTTGAGCCGCAGCAGCAGCTCGGCCTGGGCCGCCGTCAGGGAGCGGTTGACGCCGTCCTCCTCCGGCACGAGCAGCCCGTCGGGCAGGCCGAGCATCCCCTCGAAGGTGCGGAAGATCCGCCGCGGCGCGGTCTCGTCCGTGACGACGACGGTGACATCGTCCGGCCCGGCGGCGTCCATCCACCGCACCAGCAGGGCGTCATGGCGGTGCCGGTGCCAGAACTCGGGCGTGGAGCACCGCTCGGGGCGGCGCAGCACTCCGTCGAGCCACTGCTCGTAGGAGTCGCGCAGGCCGTGCTTGACGTACTGCTGCCAGTGCGAGGGGAGGATCTTCAGCAGGGGCCGCAGGGTCACCACGACGTGTACGTCCCTCCGGCCGCCGGGTGTTCCGCCGGGGCCCGCGCCGAGTCCGCGCACCGCCTCCCGGGCCGCGGCGGCATCGGCGTCGCAGAAGAACTCACTGCTGACGACCACCCTGCTGCCGCCCGCCGCGGCGGCCTCCCGGCACAGTTCCTCCCAGGGCTCCCGCGGGCCGGTGGGGGAGGTGAGCGCGACGGCCGGCCGCTTGGCCTGGCGGTCCCGTCCCGCGTAGACGACGCCGTGCGCGGCCAGCGTCTCGCGGGCCCGGTGGAAGGCGCCCTGGAGCGCGGTCGTCCCCGTCTTGTACGGCCCGATGTGCAGCAGCCGCGTCCCCGGCGCGACGGTGAACCGCTCCTCGGTCATGTCCGTTCCCTCCACTCCTCGGCGCCCGGGCCCGGGTCTGCCCGGACGCTAGGGGGGCCCGGTGAGCACGAGATGAGAGGCCGGTGAGGGGAGTGTGAGGAATGGTGCGGTGGTGCAACCGGCCGCCGCCTTCCCGCGTACCGCAGCGGAAAAACCGGAGGCGTCGCGTGAGCGCCCCGCAGTACCGTCGCGGCATGGCTGACGACGAGGACGGCTACTTCGGGGAAAGCGTCGCGGCGACGTACGACGAGTCGACGGCGGGGATGTCCACGCCGGAGGCCCTGGAACCGATGGTCGGTTTCCTGGCGGAACTGGCCGGCCGCGGCGAGGGCGGCCGGGCCCTGGAGCTGGGCGTCGGTACGGGGCGCGTCGCGCTGCCGCTGGCGCGGCGCGGGGTGCCGGTCCACGGCATCGACCTGTCCCGGGCGATGGTCGCCCGGCTGCGCGCCAAACCGGGCGGCGACGGGATCGGCGCGACCATCGGCGACTTCGCGACGACGCGGGTGGCCGGGACGTTCTCCCTCGCGTACCTGGTCTTCAACACCATCGGCAACCTGACGACGCAGGACGCGCAGGTGGACTGCTTCCGCAACGCCGCCGCGCATCTGGAGCCCGGCGGCTGCTTCGTCGTCGAGGTCGGCGTCCCCGACCTGCGCAGGCTCCCGCCGGGGCAGAGCGTCGTGCCGTTCCGGATCAGCCCCACCGGGTGGGCGTACGACCTCTACGACCCCGCCACCCAGGCGATGAGCTCGAACTACGTCGAGGTGGTCGACGGGCGCGGCTCGTTCCGGTCGATCCCCTTCCGGTACGTGTGGCCGGCGGAGCTGGACCTGATGGCGCGGCTGGCCGGTATGCGGCTGCGCGAGCGGTGGGCGGACTGGACGCGGGAGCCGTTCACCGGTGAGAGCGGCAAGCACGTCTCGGTGTGGGAGAAGCCCGCCGGCTGACCGGCGCCGGAACGGTCGCGCCCGGTCCGGGCCCGTACGCACGGGCCCGGACCGGGCGGCGTGCTCACTTCAGCAGGTGCTTGCAGCCGGTGACGTCCCGCCCGTCGTTGTTGTCGTCGACCTGCTCGCCGTCCACCTCGATGGTGCACGGCACGGGCTTGAGCTGTCCGTCCGGGCCCTGCACCGAACCGGGCAGGACGGACACCAGGACGCCGACCTTCTGCTCCGCGGGCGTCAGGGAGACCTCGGCCGTCTTGCTCCACGGCAGGGTGACCTGCTCGGTGGCGTTGCTGCCCGCGACATAGGCGATCTGCGTCTTTCCGGTGCCCTGGACCTCCAGGGTGACCTCGCGCGTCACCTCGCCGCCCTTGGCGCCGTCCTTCTCGCCACCGTCCTCCCCGCCGGGTTGTTCGCTCTGCCCGGCCGAGGGGGTGTCCTTCTTCCCGGCGTCTTCGTCCCCGCCGCAGCCCGCCAGCAGCAGTACGGTCGCCACGGCCAGGGCGGACCCGGTAATGACGGTCCTGCGCATGCTCGTCCCCCTCGTGAGTCCCGTGGGCCCGGATGCCCGTCGCCCCGGACCGCTCCGGTGATCCTAGTCAGCCGCTCCCCCACCGGGCCGTGGCGGTACGCGATCCGCCACCTCGCCGACTCCAGGGCCGTCTGGCGCCTCCGGCGCGACCGCAAGGTCGACGACCTCCGGGGCACGAGCTCTGCGAAGGGGCGATCGGTTCGCGCACAGTGCGTGCAGACCTCCGGCACAGTCTCGCCGGTATGGATACCGGCGGGCCGACGACAGTTTGCCGTTCAGGGTCGGCCGAATTCCACTGGCATATTCCTGCACAATTGCGCAGGCTGCCGACAGCGGCGAAGCTACTTGCGCACGATTCGAAGCTTTGCTTTTTTCTGACCTCGCCACGGTATACGGTCATCATCGATGACGGTACGTCAAGGGAAGCAACGGGGGGCGGGGATGGAAGGCGGCATTCGCCACCAGGCGGAACGGGTCGCGCTGGTCGTGGTGGCCACGATCGGCATCGTGGCCGTACCAGCCGATCTCCTCGGGTGGCTCGACAAACTGGCTCCCGACGGCACGATTCCGGGGATCACATTGATCATTCTCAGCACGATCACCCTGTCCCTCTTCCTGGAGCTCGATCGCCTGAAGGAACTCGACACCATAAAGGCACAGCTCGCCAAGATCGATATCGACATCATCGCGGACGAGCTCAGACAGGATCACTACGGCGGTGTGACTCAGGTGCACCGGCGCTTTCCGGAAAACGAGTTCGCCCGCTTTCTGGGCGGCGTCAACCGACAGGTGACCATTCTGCAGACCTGGATTCCCGATCTGGAGGAGTTCGACGCGGAGCTGCGGAAGGCGCTCGTCGAGCGGCGCGCCGAACTGCGTTTCCTCCTGCTGCACCCCTCGTCGCCCGTGGCACGACTGCGTGACGAGGCACTGCGCTCCCTCCGGGACCCGGCACGCGAGGAGAACGTGAGGGCAAGTGTCGAGCGATGCCTGTCCATCCTCGGGGACCTCTACCACGGCATCGGGGAGGACGACCGGGGTCGGCTCCGGGTGCGGGTGTACAACTCCCTGCCGTCGGTCGCCGTGTACAAGGTGGACGAGTGCTACCTGGTCAGCTGGTTCCTGCATGGTCGGCTCGCCATCAACTCCGCCCAACTCGAGGTCCACGGAAGCGACACCGCAATGGGCGAGAAGGTCCAGCAGGAGCTGGACACCCTGTGGCGGATCGGCCGTGACGTGGATCTCCGTGACTGGCGTGTATCAATCAGCAACATCAGTCTGTGATCCGGAAGAGGTTAGAGGTTACGGCCATGCGTGAACTGGACGAGTTCGAGGACAAACTGATCGAGCGGTTCAAGGAGCATCCGGTCCTGGCGAACATCGCCGTGCTGCCGGACGAGGACTTCACCGCTCTCCTACTGCAGCGCCGCTTCGTGTCACTCGCCTTCACCCCGTCCTACGATCTGGCGATCGACCTGCTGCGCGACGAGGCGGGGCTGCGGATCGCGCGGGTCATCCTGCGCGAGGAGTACCCGGACGACCAGGGGCGCGAGCCCTCGCACCGCGAGGACATGAAGGAGGACCTGCTCCGGCTCGGAGTGTCCAGGAGGGCGCTGGTCGAGACACGACCGACGGCGGCGACGCGGAGAGCCATCGACGACACCTTCGAGTTGATCACCGACGCGGGCCGTCACGGCAACGCCGACCTTCGGCTGCTGACGATCCTGCGGTTCTGGGGCGAAGTACTGGTCTCCGCCGAGTACGAGCGGCTGTGGGAGCGGATGGGGCCGCTGCTGACCCAGGACGGCGAGAACCGCTCGCGCTTCTACTACCCGCACTACGTCCACGACGCGAAGGCACGTCCACTCGCGAGCGTGTCGCTGCTCTCCTCCACCCACTCCGACCGGCTGGCCACCCGGATGAGCGAACTCCTCGCCCGCGAGGATTCCACCGACTGCTTCAGGGATACGGAGGAACGGGCCTTCCGTCTCAAGACGGACTTCTACGACCAGTTCCTGCCGGCTCTGGAGCGGGCCGGGGGCTGAGGCCCGGCGGCCGGAGGGACGACCCAAGCTACGGAGAGGGCCCGTACGACCGACGTGGTCGTACGGGCCCTCTCACCGGCCGGGGCCGGCGGTGCCGTCTAACGGCGGACGGCGGACCGGGTCACTTGACGATCTTGGTGACCTGGCCGGCGCCCACGGTCCGGCCACCCTCACGGATGGCGAACTTCAGGCCCTCTTCCATGGCGACAGGCTGGATGAGCTGAACCTTCATCTCGGTGTTGTCGCCCGGCATGACCATCTCGGTGCCCTCGGGGAGGGTCACCACACCGGTCACGTCGGTGGTGCGGAAGTAGAACTGCGGGCGGTAGTTGTTGAAGAACGGGGTGTGGCGGCCACCCTCGTCCTTCGACAGGATGTACGCCTGGGCCTCGAACTCCGTGTGCGGGGTGACGGTGCCCGGCTTGATGATGACCTGGCCGCGCTCGACGTCCTCGCGCTTGATGCCGCGGAGCAGCAGACCGACGTTCTCACCGGCCTGACCCTCGTCCAGCAGCTTCCGGAACATCTCGATGCCGGTGACCGTGGTCTTGGTCTTCTCTTCCTTGATGCCGATGATCTCGACTTCCTCGTTCACCTTGAGCACACCGCGCTCGATACGGCCGGTGACGACCGTACCGCGGCCGGTGATGGTGAAGACGTCCTCGATGGGCATCAGGAACGGCTTGTCGATCTCGCGCTCGGGCTCCGGGATCGACTCGTCGACGGCCTTCATCAGCTCGAGGACGGAGTCGGCCCACTTCTGGTCGCCCTCGAGCGCCTTCAGCGCCGAGACGCGGACGACCGGCAGGTCGTCGCCCGGGAACTCGTACTCGGAGAGCAGCTCACGGACCTCGAGCTCGACGAGCTCCATGATCTCCTCGTCGTCCACCATGTCGGACTTGTTCAGCGCGACGACGATGTAGGGGACGCCGACCTGGCGGGCCAGGAGCACGTGCTCCTTGGTCTGCGGCATGGGGCCGTCGGTGGCGGCGACCACGAGGATGGCACCGTCCATCTGGGCGGCACCGGTGATCATGTTCTTGATGTAGTCCGCGTGACCCGGGCAGTCGACGTGGGCGTAGTGACGCGACTCCGTCTGGTACTCGACGTGCGCGATGGAGATGGTGATACCGCGCTGCCGCTCCTCGGGAGCCTTGTCGATGTTCTCGAACGCCGAGACCTCGTTCAGGTCGGGGTAGGCGTCATGCAGCACCTTGGTGATCGCCGCGGTAAGGGTGGTCTTACCGTGGTCGATGTGACCGATGGTGCCGATGTTGACGTGCGGCTTAGTCCGCTCGAACTTCGCCTTCGCCACTGGGGTCCTCCTGTGGACTGGTGCTGTACTCCCCCGCGCTCTGCGGAAGGGGTTCAGGTGGTCGTGCCGAACCGGTCAGGACCCCGAGGGGACGCCCTTGACCGTTTCGATTCTGGGGGCGGGGCCGCCGGGGGCCCCGCCGCCGAACCTACGCGGTCCGGAGGCGGGACGCCCCGAATGCCTTGTTGTGCTCCAGCCTAAAGGGTGGATAGCGACACGAAACGTGCGCTACTCGCCCTTGACCTTCGCGATGATCTCCTCTGCGACGTTCCGGGGAACCTCGGCGTAGGAGTCGAACTGCATCGAGTAGCTCGCGCGACCGGAGGTCTTGCTGCGCAGGTCGCCGACGTAGCCGAACATCTCCGACAGCGGGACCAGGCCCTTGACGAGCTTGGCGCCGGCGCGGTCCTCCATGGCCTGGATCTGGCCACGGCGGGAGTTGATGTCACCGATCACGTCGCCCATGTAGTCCTCGGGCGTGGTCACCTCGACGGCCATCATCGGCTCCAGCAGGGCCGGGCTGGCCTTGCGGGCGGCCTCCTTGAAGGCCATGGAACCGGCGATCTTGAACGCCATCTCGGAGGAGTCGACGTCGTGGTAGGCGCCGTCGAGCAGCGTCACCCGTACGCCGGTGAGCGGGTAGCCCGCCAGCACACCGAACTCCATGGCCTCCTGGCAGCCCGCGTCCACGGAGGGGATGTACTCCTTGGGGATGCGGCCACCGGTCACCTTGTTGACGAACTCGTAGCCGTCGCCCTCCAGGGGCTCGACCGCGATCTGCACCTTCGCGAACTGGCCGGAACCACCAGTCTGCTTCTTGTGCGTGTAGTCGACCCGCTCGACGGCCCGGCGCAGGGTCTCCCGGTAGGCGACCTGCGGCTTGCCGACGTTGGCCTCGACCTTGAACTCGCGCTTCATGCGGTCGACCAGCACGTCGAGGTGCAGTTCGCCCATGCCCGCGATGATGGTCTGGCCGGTCTCCTCGTTCGTCTTCACCTGGAAGGACGGGTCCTCCTCGGCGAGCCGCTGGATGGCGACACCCAGCTTCTCCTGGTCGCCCTTGGACTTCGGCTCGATGGCGACCTCGATCACCGGGGCCGGGAAGTCCATGGACTCCAGGATCACCGGAGCGCCCGCGTCGCAGAGGGTCTCGCCCGTGGTGGTCTGCTTCAGACCCATGACGGCGACGATGTCGCCGGCGCCCACGCTGTCGATCTCCTCACGCTTGTTCGCGTGCATCCGGTAGATCTTGCCGATGCGCTCCTTCTTGCCCTTCACGGAGTTCAGCACCTGGGTGCCCGCGTTCAGGCGGCCCGAGTAGACCCGGATGAAGGTGAGCTTGCCCAGGTGCGGGTCGCTCGCGATCTTGAAGGCCAGCGCGGCGAGCGGCTCCTCCTCGGAGGGCTTGCGCCTGATGACCTCCTCGGCGTCGTTGACCGCCTGGCCCTCGATCGCCTCGATGTCGACCGGGGAGGGCAGGTACCGCACGACCGCGTCGAGCAGGGGCTGGACGCCCTTGTTCTTGAACGCGGTGCCGCAGAACACCGGGGTGACGGTGGTGCCGCCGCCCTTGCCGGAGTCGATGGTGATGCGGCGGATCGCCGCGTACAGCTGCTCCTGGCTGGGCTCCTCGCCCTCCAGGTACAGCTCCATCAGCTCCTCGTCGTTCTCGGCGACGGCCTCCAGGAGCTTGCCGCGCCACTCCTCGGCGGTCTCGGCGAGCTCGGCCGGGATGTCGACGACGTCGTACATCTCGCCCTTGGCGGCCTCGGCCGACCAGACCAGGGCCTTCATGCGGACCAGGTCGATGACGCCCTGGAAGTCCGCCTCGGCACCGATCGGGAGCTGCATCACCAGCGGCTGCGCACCGAGGCGGTCGACGATCATGTCGACGCAGCGGTGGAAGTCCGCACCGGTGCGGTCCAGCTTGTTGACGAAGCAGATGCGCGGGACGCCGTAACGGTCCGCCTGACGCCACACCGTCTCGGACTGGGGCTCGACACCGGCCACCCCGTCGAACACCGTCACCGCGCCGTCGAGCACGCGCAGCGAGCGCTCCACCTCGACGGTGAAGTCGACGTGCCCCGGGGTGTCGATGATGTTGATGGTGTGGTCGACGTTGTCGAGCGGCCAGTGGCAGGTCGTCGCGGCCGACGTGATGGTGATGCCGCGCTCCTGCTCCTGCTCCATCCAGTCCATCGTGGCAGCGCCGTCGTGGACCTCACCGATCTTGTAGCTCACACCGGTGTAGAACAGGATCCGCTCGGTGGTGGTCGTCTTGCCCGCGTCGATGTGGGCCATGATCCCGATGTTGCGGACCCTGGCCAGGTCAAGTGAAGTGGTAGCCATAAGGCTTTCGTCTTCTCTCGGTTCTCGATGGGGAAGCGACTACCAGCGGTAGTGCGCGAAGGCCTTGTTGGACTCGGCCATCTTGTGGGTGTCCTCGCGCTTCTTCACGGCGGCGCCGAGGCCGTTGGAGGCGTCGAGCAGCTCGTTCATCAGACGCTCGGTCATGGTCTTCTCGCGGCGCGCGCGGGCGTAGCCCACGATCCAACGCAGCGCGAGAGTCGAGGAACGGCCGGGGCGGACCTCGACCGGAACCTGGTAGGTGGCGCCGCCGACGCGGCGGGACTTGACCTCGATCGCCGGCTTCACGTTCTCGAGGGCGCGCTTGAGGGTGATGACCGGGTCGTTGCCGGTCTTCTCCCTCAGGCCCTCCATGGCGCCGTAGACGATGCGCTCGGCGGTGGAGCGCTTGCCGTGCAGCAGCACCTTGTTGATCAGGGAGGTCACCAGAGGAGAGCCGTAGACCGGGTCGATGATGACCGGGCGCTTCGGGGCAGGGCCCTTACGAGGCATTGCTTACTTCTCCTTCTTGGCGCCGTAGCGGCTGCGAGCCTGCTTGCGGTTCTTGACGCCCTGGGTGTCGAGGGAACCGCGGATGATCTTGTAGCGAACACCCGGCAGGTCCTTCACACGGCCACCGCGCACGAGCACGATGGAGTGCTCCTGCAGGTTGTGACCCTCACCCGGAATGTAAGCGGTGACCTCGATACCACTGGTCAGACGCACACGTGCGACCTTACGCAGGGCCGAGTTCGGCTTCTTCGGGGTGGTGGTGAAAACACGCGTGCAGACACCGCGGCGCTGGGGAGAACCCTCGAGCGCGGGCGTCTTGTTCTTCTCGACCTTGTCCTGTCGGCCCTTGCGGACCAACTGCTGGATCGTAGGCACCGTTTCTCCGGTTTCTGTGTGCCGTCTCGGTACAACTAACCCGGGCCACTCGCCGACCCACGCGGTCGGGCGTGTCGAAGACTGCACACTCCCGTCGACACAGGGCCATCCGGGGGAGAAGCATGCAGATTCCGGTGTCCCCGCCTCACTCGCTTCCCGCGCTTCCTGGCGCGTACGAGAGCGCAGGGGATACCCCAGGCACAAGGTCAGAGCGTACCTACCGCATCGGCTCCGGTCAAAACAAATGCCCATGCCACCGTAGCGGGCACGGAGCGGGAGCGAAAGGGCGCCTGAGCGGCTCCCAGGGCCCCGTACGGCGCCTCCCGGAAGGCACCGCGCATCCGCGCCGGGCGCCCGGCCGGCGCGGCGTCAGGGGCCGGCCGCGGCAGCGGCGGCCACCACCGAGAGGAGGAACAGCAGGAAAGCACCGATCGAGAGCCAGCCCAGGACCAGCCCGACCGTGGCCATGCCGTCCCCGCCCTCGCCGGTCCGCCGGATCTCCGCACGCGCCTTGTGCCCCAGGATCACCGCGGGGACGGCCGTGATCCCCGCGGTGAACGGGATGAGGACGGCGCAGACCAGGGACGCGGTGGCGGAGGAGTTGTTCGGAACGGGCGGCGGCAGGAAGGTGGGCGGCACCTGCGGCTGGTACGGCTGCGGGTAGTGCTGCGGCGCGGGCGCGGGGACCGCCATCGGCCCCTGCGGCAGGTCGGCGACGAGCATGTGCAACTCGCCGTACGTCGAGGCCTGCTGGACGCGGGCCATCCGCTGCTCGTACTCCGCGTGCGTCAGCCGCCCCTCCGCGAAACCCGCCTTGAGCACGTCGAGCGCGCGCTCGCGGTCGGCGTGGGAGGCCCTCATCATCGGCAGCTGCGAACCCTGCTGCGCCGCCTGCCAGGGCCGGGCCGGACCGGATCCCGGTGGCACCGGCTTGTGCTCTTCCCATGGTCCGAAAGCCATTTCCGGACACCTCCCCGCCTGGATATCCCCATCATCCAGGACGTTCGGGCAAGTTGCCCAGTTCCCCACCGGTCACCCGGGCGCCCGGCCGTCCCCGGCCGGCAACGCCGCGGGGCGGCCACCCGTGAGGGTGACCGCCCCGCGCTCGCCGTCCGGGGACGGGCGTGGACTCAGCCGTTGTACGGGCCGTAGTCGTAGTCCTCCAGCGGAACCGCCTGGCCGGAGCCGGTGCCGAAGGGCGAGTAGTCGATGTCGTCGTAGCCGACGGCCGAGTACATCGCGGCCTTGGCCTCCTCGGTCGGCTCGACCCGGATGTTGCGGTAACGGGACAGTCCCGTACCGGCCGGGATGAGCTTACCGATGATGACGTTCTCCTTGAGGCCGATCAGGGAGTCCGACTTGGCGTTGATCGCCGCGTCGGTCAGGACCCTGGTCGTCTCCTGGAAGGACGCCGCCGACAGCCACGACTCGGTGGCCAGCGAGGCCTTGGTGATGCCCATGAGCTGCGGACGTCCGGAGGCCGGCTGCCCGCCCTCCGCCACCACGCGGCGGTTCTCACCCTCGAACTTCGTGCGCTCCACCAGCTCACCGGGCAGCAGCTCGGCGTCGCCGGACTCGATGATCGTCACCCGGCGCAGCATCTGCCGGATGATGATCTCGATGTGCTTGTCGTGGATCGACACGCCCTGCGAGTTGTAGACCTTCTGGACCTCGCCCACCAGGTGCACCTGGACCGCACGCTGGCCGAGGATGCGCAGCACGTCGTGCGGGTTGGTGGCACCGACCGTCAGCGGCTGGCCGACGTCGACGTGGTCGCCCTCGGAGACCAGCAGACGGGCGCGCTTGGACACGCCGTAGGAGGTCTCGTCGGAACCGTCGTCGGGGGTGACGACGATCTTCTTGGTCTTCTCGGTCTCCTCGATCCGGACACGGCCGGCCGCCTCCGAGATCGGGGCGACGCCCTTGGGCGTACGCGCCTCGAACAGCTCGACGACACGCGGCAGACCCTGGGTGATGTCGTCACCTGCCACACCACCGGTGTGGAAGGTCCGCATCGTCAGCTGGGTGCCGGGCTCACCGATGGACTGGGCGGCGATGATGCCGACCGCCTCGCCGATGTCCACCAGCTTGCCGGTCGCCAGCGAGCGGCCGTAGCACATGGCGCAGGTGCCGACGGCGGACTCGCAGGTGAGGACCGAGCGGGTCTTGACCGTCTCCACGCCGTGCCGCACCAGCTCGTCGATGAGCACGTCGCCCAGGTCGGTGCCGGCCGGGGCCAGCACCTTGCCGTCGACGGTGACGTCCTCGGCGAGGCAGCGGGCGTACACGCTGGTCTCGGCGTCCTCCGCCTTGCGCAGCACACCGTCGGCGCCCCGGGAGGCGATCACCAGCTTCAGACCGCGCTCGGTGCCGCAGTCCTCCTCGCGGATGATCACGTCCTGCGAGACGTCCACCAGACGACGGGTCAGGTAGCCGGAGTCCGCGGTGCGCAGCGCGGTGTCCGCCAGACCCTTACGGGCGCCGTGCGTGGAGATGAAGTACTCCAGCACGGACAGACCCTCGCGGAACGACGCCTTGATCGGCCGCGGGATGGTCTCGTTCTTGGCGTTGGACACCAGACCGCGCATACCCGCGATCTGCCGCATCTGCATCATGTTTCCGCGGGCGCCCGAGTCGACCATCATGAAGATCGGGTTGGTCTTCGGGAAGTTCTCCGACATGGCCTCGGCGACCTCGTTGGTCGCCTTGGTCCAGATGGCGATGAGCTCCTGGGACCGCTCGTCCTTCGTGATCAGGCCGCGCTCGTACTGCTTCTGGACCTTCTCGTCCTGCGCCTCGTAGTTCGCGATGATCTCCTTCTTGGCCTCGGGGACCACGACGTCGGAGATCGCGATGGTGACGCCGGAGCGGGTCGCCCAGTGGAAACCGGCCGACTTCAGGTTGTCCAGCGTGGCGGCGACGACGACCTTGGGGTAGCGCTCGGCGAGATCGTTGACGATCGCGGAGAGCTGCTTCTTGCCCACGGTGTAGTCGACGAACGGGTAGTCCTCGGGCAGCAGCTCGTTGAAGAGCGCGCGGCCCAGGGTGGTCCGCAGCCGGAACGGGTCGCCCGGCTGCCACTCGCCCGCGGCGGAGCCGCCATCGGCCGCAGCGCCCTCCTCGGCCGCCGGCGGGGTCCAGCCGCGGGGCGGGATCGAGCCGAGGGGGAAGCGGATGTCGATCCGCGCCTGGAGCGACAGCTCCCGGGCGTCGAACGCCATGATCGCCTCGGCGACCGAGTTGAACGACCGCCCCTCGCCCTTCAGCTCGCCCTCGATCTCGTCGGTGGTGAGGAAGAACAGGCCCAGCACCATGTCCTGGGTCGGCATGGTGACCGGACGGCCGTCGGCCGGCTTGAGGATGTTGTTCGAGGACAGCATCAGGATGCGGGCCTCGGCCTGCGCCTCCGCGGACAGCGGCAGGTGCACGGCCATCTGGTCGCCGTCGAAGTCCGCGTTGAACGCGGTGCACACCAGCGGGTGGATCTGGATGGCCTTGCCCTCGACCAGCTGCGGCTCGAAGGCCTGGATGCCCAGCCGGTGCAGGGTCGGCGCGCGGTTGAGCAGCACCGGGTGCTCGGCGATGACCTCTTCCAGCACGTCGTACACGACCGTACGGCCGCGCTCGACCATGCGCTTGGCCGACTTGATGTTCTGCGCGTGGTTGAGGTCCACCAGGCGCTTCATCACGAACGGCTTGAACAGCTCCAGCGCCATGGCCTTGGGCAGACCGCACTGGTGCAGCTTGAGCTGCGGACCGACGACGATCACGGAGCGGGCCGAGTAGTCGACGCGCTTGCCCAGCAGGTTCTGGCGGAAGCGGCCCTGCTTGCCCTTGAGCATGTCGGACAGCGACTTCAGCGGGCGGTTGCCCGGACCCGTCACCGGCCGGCCGCGGCGGCCGTTGTCGAACAGCGCGTCGACGGCCTCCTGCAGCATCCGCTTCTCGTTGTTCACGATGATCTCGGGCGCGCCGAGGTCGAGAAGCCGCTTGAGGCGGTTGTTGCGGTTGATGACGCGGCGGTACAGGTCGTTGAGGTCACTGGTCGCGAAGCGGCCACCGTCGAGCTGCACCATCGGGCGCAGGTCCGGCGGGATGACCGGCACGCAGTCCAGCACCATGCCCTTGGGGCTGTTGCGGGTCTGCAGGAAGGCGGAGACGACCTTGAGGCGCTTCAGCGCCCGGGTCTTCTTCTGGCCCTTGCCGGTCCGGATGATCTCCCGGAGCCGCTCGGCCTCCTCGTCCAGGTCGAAGGTCTCCAGGCGCTTCTGCAGCGCGGCGGCGCCCATCGAGCCGTCGAAGTAGGTCCCGAAGCGGTCGCGCAGCTCGCGGTAGAGCAGCTCGTCGCCCTCCAGGTCCTGGACCTTGAGGTTCTTGAAGCGGTTCCACACCTCGTCCAGCCGGTCGATCTCGCGCTGGGCGCGGTCGCGGAGCTGCTTCATCTCCCGCTCGGCGCTCTCGCGCACCTTGCGGCGGGCGTCAGCCTTGGCGCCCTCGGCCTCCAGCTCGGCCAGGTCGGACTCGAGCTTCTTGGCCCGGGCCTCCAGGTCGGCGTCGCGGCGCTGCTCGATCTGCTGGCGCTCCACGGAGACGTGCGCCTCCAGGGAGGGCAGGTCGCGCGTGCGGCGCTCCTCGTCCACCCACGTGATCATGTAGGCGGCGAAGTAGATGACCTTCTCCAGGTCCTTCGGGGCGAGGTCCAGCAGGTAGCCCAGGCGGGAGGGCACGCCCTTGAAGTACCAGATGTGGGTGACGGGGGCGGCCAGTTCGATGTGGCCCATCCGCTCGCGGCGCACCTTGGCGCGGGTCACCTCGACGCCGCAGCGCTCACAGATGATGCCCTTGAAGCGGACGCGCTTGTACTTTCCGCAGTAGCACTCCCAGTCCCGGGTGGGGCCGAAGATCTTCTCGCAGAAGAGCCCGTCCTTTTCCGGCTTCAGGGTGCGGTAGTTGATGGTCTCCGGCTTCTTGACCTCGCCGTGGGACCACTGACGGATGTCGTCAGCGGTGGCCAGGCCGATTCGCAGCTCGTCGAAGAAGTTGACGTCGAGCACTCTCGTCAATCCCTCTCAGGGTTTGTGCCCCCCGCGTCGGCGGGACCAAGGGGCTCTTTGATGGTCTGAACGGGGGTCCCGGGGAGGCCGGGGAGCCGTCTCCTCCCGGTGGGGAAGGAGGGGAGCGGCGCCCCGGCCGGCCCGTCAGACCTCTTCGACGCTGCTCGGCTCGCGCCGGGACAGGTCGATACCGAGCTCTTCCGCGGCGCGGAAGACGTCCTCGTCGGTGTCGCGCATCTCGATGGACATACCGTCACTGGACAGCACCTCCACGTTGAGGCACAGGGACTGCATCTCCTTGATGAGCACCTTGAAGGACTCGGGGATGCCCGGCTCGGGGATGTTCTCGCCCTTGACGATGGCCTCGTAGACCTTCACACGGCCGGTGACGTCGTCGGACTTGATGGTCAGCAGCTCCTGGAGGGCGTACGCGGCGCCGTACGCCTCCAGCGCCCACACCTCCATCTCACCGAAGCGCTGGCCGCCGAACTGGGCCTTACCACCCAGCGGCTGCTGGGTGATCATCGAGTACGGACCGGTCGAGCGGGCGTGCAGCTTGTCGTCGACCAGGTGGTGCAGCTTGAGGATGTACATGTAGCCGACCGAGATCGGCTCCGGGAACGGCTCGCCGGAGCGGCCGTCGAACAGCCGGGCCTTGCCCGAGGGCAGGACCAGCCGGTCACCGTCGCGGTTGGGGAGGGTGGCCTCGAACAGACCGGCGATCTCGTCCTCGCGGGCACCGTCGAACACCGGGGTGGCGACGTTGGTGCCGGGAGCGACCTCGTCGGCGCCGATCGCGGCCAGCCGCTTCTTCCACTCCTCCTCGATCCCGTCGATCTTCCAGCCCTGGGAGGCGAGCCAGCCCAGGTGGATCTCCAGGACCTGGCCCGGGTTCATCCGGGACGGGACGCCCAGCGGGTTGAGGATGACGTCGACCGGGGTGCCGTCCTCCATGAACGGCATGTCCTCGATCGGCAGGATCTTGGAGATGACGCCCTTGTTGCCGTGCCGGCCCGCGAGCTTGTCACCGTCGGTGATCTTGCGCTTCTGGGCCACGTAGACACGGACGAGCTGGTTGACGCCGGGCGGGAGCTCGTCGCCCTCCTCGCGGTCGAAGACGCGCACGCCGATGACCTTGCCGGTCTCGCCGTGCGGCACCTTCAGCGAGGTGTCGCGGACCTCACGGGCCTTCTCGCCGAAGATCGCGCGCAGCAGCCGCTCCTCCGGGGTCAGCTCCGTCTCACCCTTCGGGGTGACCTTGCCGACCAGGATGTCGCCGGCCTCGACCTCGGCGCCGATGCGGATGATGCCGCGCTCGTCGAGATCGGCCAGGACCTCCTCGGAGACGTTCGGGATGTCCCGGGTGATCTCCTCGGGGCCGAGCTTGGTGTCCCGGGCGTCGACCTCGTGCTCCTCGATGTGGATCGAGGACAGGACGTCGTCCTGGACGAGGCGCTGCGACAGGATGATCGCGTCCTCGTAGTTGTGGCCCTCCCACGGCATGAACGCCACGAGCAGGTTCTTGCCGAGCGCCATCTCGCCGCTCTGGGTGGAGGGACCGTCGGCGAGGACCTGGCCCTCGACCACCCGGTCGCCCTCGTCCACGATCACCTTCTGGTTGAAGGAGGTGCCCTGGTTGGAGCGGAAGAACTTGGCGACCCGGTACGTGGTGTACGTGGCGTCGTCGTTGGCCACCGTGACGTAGTCGGCGGAGACCTCCTGGACCACGCCGTCCTTCTCGGCCTTGATCACGTCACCGGCGTCGACCGCGGAGCGGTACTCCATGCCGGTGCCGACCAGCGGGGACTCGGCCCGGATCAGCGGGACGGCCTGGCGCATCATGTTCGAGCCCATGAGCGCGCGGTTGGCGTCGTCGTGCTCCAGGAACGGGATCATGGCGGTCGCGACCGACACCATCTGGCGCGGCGAGACGTCCATGTAGTCGACCTCGCCGCCGGGCACGTAGTCGACCTCGCCGCCGCGGCGGCGGACCAGGACCCGGCCCTCGGCGAACCGCATGTCGTCCGTCAGCGGCGCGTTGGCCTGCGCGATGACGTAGCGGTCCTCCTCGTCGGCGGTCAGGTAGTTCACCTCGTCGGTGACCTGGCCGTCGATGACCTTGCGGTACGGGGTCTCGACGAAGCCGAACGCGTTCACCCGGCCGTACGAGGCCAGCGAACCGATCAGACCGATGTTCGGCCCCTCCGGGGTCTCGATCGGGCACATGCGGCCGTAGTGCGACGGGTGCACGTCACGGACCTCGAAGCCCGCCCGCTCACGGCTCAGACCACCCGGGCCCAGCGCCGACAGGCGGCGCTTGTGGGTCAGACCCGACAGCGGGTTGGTCTGGTCCATGAACTGGGAGAGCTGGCTGGTGCCGAAGAACTCCTTGATGGAGGCGACGACCGGCCGGATGTTGATCAGGGTCTGCGGCGTGATCGCCTCGACGTCCTGGGTGGTCATCCGCTCGCGGACGACGCGCTCCATACGGGCCAGACCGGTGCGGACCTGGTTCTGGATGAGCTCGCCGACGTTGCGCAGGCGGCGGTTGCCGAAGTGGTCGATGTCGTCGGTCTCGACGACGATCGTCTCACCGTCGGAGGACACCGTCTCCGTCTCGCCGGCGTGCAGCTTCACCAGGTACTTGATCGTGGCGATGACGTCGGCCGTGGTCAGCACGCCGGAGTCCAGCGGCTCGTTCCCGCCGAGCTTCCGGTTGATCTTGTACCGGCCGACCTTGGCCAGGTCGTAGCGCTTGGGGTTGAAGTACAGGTTCTCCAGCAGCGTCTGCGCGGCCTCCCGGGTCGGCGGCTCGCCCGGACGCAGCTTGCGGTAGATGTCGAGCAGCGCGTCGTCCTGCCCCTGGGTGTGGTCCTTCTCCAGGGTGGCGCGCATGGACTCGTACTGGCCGAACTCCTCCAGGATCTGCTCGTTGGTCCAGCCGAGCGCCTTGAGGAGGACGGTGACGGACTGCTTGCGCTTGCGGTCGATGCGGACACCGACCATGTCGCGCTTGTCGATCTCCATCTCCAGCCAGGCACCCCGGGAGGGGATGATCTTGGCGGTGAAGATGTCCTTGTCGGAGGTCTTGTCGATGTTGCTGTCGAAGTAGACGCCCGGCGAGCGCACCAGCTGGGAGACCACGACACGCTCGGTGCCGTTGATGACGAAGGTGCCCTTGTTGGTCATGAGCGGGAAGTCGCCCATGAAGACCGTCTGGGACTTGATCTCGCCGGTCTCGTTGTTGGTGAACTCGGCGGTGACGAACAGGGGCGCGGCGTAGGTGAAGTCGCGCTCCTTGCACTCGTCGATCGAGTTCTTCGGGGGCTCGAAGCGATGGTCGCGGAAGGTGAGCGACATCGACCCGGAGAAGTCCTCGATCGGGGAAATCTCCTCGAAGATCTCCTCCAGACCGGACTTGGTGGGGACATCCTCACCGCGCTCCAGCGCCGCCTCGACACGCGCCTTCCAGGCGTCGTTGCCGAGCAGCCAGTCGAAGCTCTCGGTCTGCAGCGCAAGGAGATTCGGAACCCCGAGGGGCTCCTTGATCTTCGCAAAGGAGATGCGCAGCGGGGCGGTGCTGGCGCCGTTGGTCGAATGTGCGGTCGAGGCGTTGCGCGAGGCGGCCAAGAGGGGGTCCTTCCGAGGGCTCGGACTCACTACGCGCATACCGTGCCCCTGGTGACGGGCAGGGGGCAGTTAATAGGCAGCGCAAAGGGTCAGTGTAGCCACAAGGCCCACTGATGTCCAGTGCAGATTCCGGAGACCGGCACGTGGTACCAATCTCTCCCTCCGGGAGGGGCGACCCCCTCGTTGTTCACCTCGGTTGTTCAACGCCTGCCGCAAGGTTTCCCACTTCGCCGGCGATCCATGCCTCGGATCTTGGATCGATGTGACGACGCGTCCTGAGAATTGCGCGCTACGTGCGGTTCGTCAAGGCCCCGCCCCCCTCCGAAGCCCGGAAGGCGTATGGCCGGACGGCGCTGATCACCCTACCTGGCGTGCTCCGACAGGCAAGACGGCCGGTGCGGAAACGGCCGGAGGCGACCACCCGGGTGGGTGATCGCCTCCGGCGAGACTACGACGGGACCCGGCACCGGGGGAGTCGGCGGACTCCCCCGGTGACCGAGGTCACGCGGCGGTCGTCGGGGTCACTTGACCTCGACGGAGGCGCCGGCGCCCTCCAGGGCCTCCTTGGCCTTGTCCGCGGCCTCCTTGTTGACCTTCTCCACGACGGGCTTCGGAGCGCCGTCGACCAGGTCCTTGGCCTCCTTCAGACCCAGCGAGGTCAGCTCGCGCACGACCTTGATGACCTGGATCTTCTTGTCGCCGGCGGCGGTGAGGACGACGTCGAACTCGTCCTTCTCCTCGGCGGCCTCGGCGGCACCACCGGCGGCGGCACCACCGGCGGCGGGGGCGACGGCGACCGGGGCGGCGGCCTCGACGTCGAACTTCTCCTCGAAGGCCTTCACGAACTCGGAGAGCTCGATGAGGGTCATCTCGCTGAACTGCTCGAGCAGCTCGTCCTGGCTGAGCTTCGCCATGATGGCGGTCCTTCCACTAAGTCGGCTGGTGCCGGGCTGTACATGTCGGCGGGCGTACTGGGGCCCGCTGCGACCGAATGGGACCCGAGGGGTCGGTCACTCGGCCTCGGCGGGAGCCGGCGTACCGGCACCGCCCTGCTCCTCCTGCTTGGCGCGAAGGGCGTCCGCGGTGCGGACGAGCTTCGACAGCGGGGCCTGGAAGGTCGCCGCGGCCTTCGCCATGGACGCCTTCATGCCACCGGCCAGCTTGGCGAGCAGCACCTCACGGGACTCGAGGTCCGCGAGCTTCTTGATGTCGTCGGCGGACAGCGCCTTGCCCTCAAGGACACCGCCCTTGATGACGAGCTGGGGGTTGTTCTTGGCGAAGTCACGCAGGCTCTTCGCCGCCTCGACCGGGTCACCGGTCACGAAGGCGACCGCCGTCGAGCCGATGAAGAACTCGTCGAGCTCGGTGACCCCGGCCTCGTTGGCCGCGATCTTGGTAAGCGTGTTCTTCGCCACGCGGTACTGGGCGTTCTCTCCGAGAGAACGGCGCAGGTCCTTCAGCTGTGCGACGCTGAGACCGGTGTACGCGGTCACGACCGCCGCGTTGGAGTTCTGGAACCTCTCCTTGATATCCGCGACGGCTTCGACCTTGTCGGGACTCGCCATGAGCCTCGGCCCTCCTTTCCGGGTGATGCGATCCTCGGCCTGCCCTTCGGCAGGCCACGACGCCGGACCGCCCACGTCGGGCGCACGAGGAAGGGGACTTGCGCAAAACGAAACGCCCCGGCGCAGGCGCACGGGGCGTGACTCGACCGGACACACGTCCGGGAGTCCTCCACGGTCACCTGCGCAGGTCGCCCGCTACAGCGGATCCTTCGGCCACCGCACTCCGGAAATCACGGGGATTCACCGGGACACGGCAACGACCAGCGGTCTTTGGCTTCCGTGGAAGAGTACGCGAACGGTGTCACGGCAGGCAAATCCGCGACTCGCGGGCCCGGGAACTCACGGCCTCCTCCGGGCCGGCTCACCGGCCCGGAGGAGGCCCGGGGCTCAGAGCCCCTCGGACGGCTCCAGGTCGGCGCCCGCCTCCTGCAGATCCTTGATCATCTGGAGCATGTCGGTGGTCTCGCCGGCCGGCGGGGCCTCTACCGAGACAGGAGTGCCGTAGTCCTTGTAGGTCTGCGACATGACGATCTCGCCCTCGGGGCTGTCCATCGTCATGTCGATCTTGACGGGAAGGTCGTCCTCGTTGACCCAGGCGTCGATGTCGAAGCCCTTCACCCCGGACTTCTCCATGTTGCCCAGCAGTTCCTTGTACTCCTCCTCGGTGAGGTAGTCGCCGAGGGAGGAGCCGGAGGACTCCAGGGCCTCCTTCATGGTGAGCGTGCCGCTGTAGCGCTCGGTGTCGACGCCGTCGACCTTCTCCTCGCCGACCCGCTTGATGCCGGGCGACTCCAGGAGGAGGGCCATCTGCTTGACCGGGTCCTGGCGGTTCATGTTCTGGATGCTCTCCGACATCCCGTCCAGGGCACCGGCCGCGCCGGACTCCTCGGCCATCTTCACCATGGCGTTGAAGTCCATCTTCAGCCACGGCTTGCCGCCGATGGCCTCCTCGCCCGCGTTCATGTACATCACGTCGTCGACCCAGAGCATGCGCATCTCACCGGGAGCGCCCTGCTCGGCGAACGCCGCGCCGGACGCGGTGACGTCCATGACGATCGGGTCCCAGCCCAGCACACCGGACATCTTCATGTCGCCACCGGCCGCCTCGGGCATCGAGATGGTCATCTCGACCTTGGCGCTCTTGGCCTCCTCGGTCTTCTGGGCCGCCGCCTGGAGTGCCTGGACGGCGGAACGGGGCTCGCCCCCGGACGCCTTGTCGGTCCCCCCGCCGGTGCAACCGGTGAGCACGGCCGCCGTCGCCAGAGCCGTGACTCCGAGCGCCGTCTTGTGAATGAGGCGCATGATTCCCCCATGTCGATGTGGCTTGTGTTTCGCACACACTACCGACTCCGGGACGCGGAAAAGCCCGGTCCCCGTCTCAACTGGTAGACGAGGACCGGGCTTTGTGCCCTATCGGGCCACGCGCTCGGCGGCCTGCCGGATCAGGCGGCCGCGTCCTCCTCGGCGAGGAGGTTGCGGGTGCGGTTGGGGTCGACCGGGACGCCGGGGCCCATCGTGGTGCTGACGACGGCCTTCTTCACGTACCGGCCCTTGGCCGCGGACGGCTTCAGCCGCAGGACCTCGTCCAGCGCCGCCGCGTAGTTCTCCACCAGCTGCTTCTCGTCGAACGAGGTCTTGCCGATGATGAAGTGCAGGTTCGCGTGCTTGTCGACCCGGAACTCGATCTTGCCGCCCTTGATCTCGGTGACGGCCTTGGCGACGTCCGGGGTGACGGTGCCGGTCTTCGGGTTCGGCATCAGACCACGGGGACCGAGCACCCGGCCGAGCCGGCCGACCTTGCCCATCAGGTCCGGGGTGGCGACGACGGCGTCGAAGTCCAGACGTCCCTTCGCGACCTCGTCGATCAGTTCGTCCGAGCCGACGATGTCGGCTCCGGCGGCTTCCGCGGCCGCGGCACGGTCACCGGTCGCGAAGACCAGGACCCGGGCGGTCTTACCGGTGCCGTGCGGGAGGTTCACGGTGCCGCGCACCATCTGGTCGGCCTTGCGCGGGTCGACGCCCAGGCGCATGGCGACCTCGACGGTCGCGTCGAACTTGGTCGGGGAGGTCTCCTTGGCCAGCCGTACGGCCTCCAGCGGGGCGTACAGCCGTGTCCGGTCGATCTTGGCGTCCGCGTTGCGGAGAGCCTTGCTGCGCTTCACTTCTGCTCCAGGGGATGTCGATTGCGGAGTCGTGGTCCGGGTCAGCGCCTGACCCTGCCACGGCGGTCCTGAGGGCGGGGTCAGCCCTCGACCGTGACGCCCATGGAACGGGCGGTGCCGGCGATGATCTTCTCGGCGGCGTCCAGGTCGTTGGCGTTGAGGTCGGGCATCTTGGTGGTGGCGATCTCCCGCACCTGCTCGCGCGTGATCTTCGCGACCTTCTTGGTGTGGGGCTCGCCGGAGCCCTTCTCGATGCCCGCGGCCTTGAGGATCATCTTCGCGGCCGGCGGGGTCTTGGTGATGAAGGTGAAGGAGCGGTCCTCGTAGACCGTGATCTCCACCGGGATGACCCAGCCGCGCTGCGACTCGGTCGCGGCGTTGTAGGCCTTGCAGAACTCCATGATGTTGACGCCGTGCTGACCCAGCGCGGGGCCGACCGGCGGGGCCGGGTTCGCGGCACCGGCCTGGATCTGGAGCTTGATCAGCCCCGTGACCTTCTTCTTCTTGGGAGGCATGTTCTCTCCGGGTCCTGGTGAGAGGTGGTGATTCCCCCGACGGGCTGATCCGCCCTTACGGAGGCATACCGCACCACGATAGCCGGTATCGCGGCACGGCCAGAAACCGGCCAGGTCAGGCGGGCACGAACGCCTGCCTGACCTGGCCGGAAGCCGGTGTCCGGAAGAACCGGGTCAGTTCTTCTGGATCTGGTCGAAGCTGAGCTCGACCGGGGTCTCGCGGCCGAAGATCTCGACGAGGCCCTTGACCTTCTTCGAGTCGGCGTTGATCTCGTTGATCGTCGCCTGGAGGGTGGCGAACGGACCGTCGGTGACGGTGACCGAGTCGCCGACCTCGAAGTCCAGGACCTGGACCTCCAGCCGGCGGCTCGGGGCCGGGGCGCCGCTCTCGGCGGCGGCCGCCGCGGCGGCGCGCTCCTCGGCCTCGGGGGCGAGCATCTTGACGACCTCGTCCAGGGTCAGCGGGTACGGGTCGTAGGCGTTGCCCACGAAGCCCGTGACGCCCGGGGTGTTGCGGACGACGCCCCAGGACTCGTTCGTCAGGTCCATCCGGACCAGGACGTAGCCGGGGAGCTTGTTCTGGCGGACGTTCTTGCGCTCGCCGTTCTTGATCTGGACGATCTCTTCCTCGGGGACCTCGGCCTGGTAGATGAAGTCCTCGACGTTCAGCGAGACGGCACGCTGCTCCAGGTTGGCCTTCACGCGCTTCTCGTAGCCCGCGTAGGTGTGGATGACGTACCACTCGCCGGGAAGGGTGCGCAGCTCGTCGCGGAGGGCGGCGACCGGGTCGGCCGCCTTCTCCTCCTCCGCCTCCCCGGCGGGGTCGGTCGCGGTGCCGGTGTCGTCGGTGGCGTCCTCGGCGGGCTCGGTACCGGTGTCGTCCGCGGCGGACCCGGCCGGCTCGTCCTCCCCGGCGACGTCGGCGGCTTCGACCTGGTCGACGCTGTCCTTCGCCTCGGCGGCGTCGGGTGCGGTGTCGTCTCCCTCGGCAGGATCGACGGCGTCGTTCAGGTTCGGGTCAGACACGGTGGCTGCTTCTTCCTGGCTTCAAGGGGTCGAACATGCGGAAAGGTGCCCGGGAGGCACCCTCCGCGGGCGGATCAGCCGAAGACGAACTTGACGACCTCGGTGAACCCCCAGTCAATCACGGTCACCAGGCCGATGACGATGACGACAAAAATGATCACCACTGTGGTGTACGTCGAGAGCTGGCGCTTCGTGGGCCAGACGACCTTGCGCAGCTCTGCGACGATCTGTCGGTAGAAGAGCGCGAAACGGCCCAGGGGGCCCTTCTTTCCGCGCTTGCCGCCGCGCCGGGGCTTGCTGTCGTCCTGCGACCGCCCGGGCTCGGGGACCTCGATGGAGTCCGTGATCTCCGCCACTCGTCCTCACCTGCATCCGGGTCCTGGCCGCGTGCCGTGCCGCGTCCGGCCCGGCCGTACGGCGGTGCGTCCAGTACGTACACGTGCACGCACCTGTGCCAGATGCGTGTAGCAGGGCCGGAGGGACTTGAACCCCCAACCGCTGGTTTTGGAGACCAGTGCTCTACCAATTGAGCTACGACCCTTTGTCGCCTCCCAACCTACAGCATCCGAACGGCCTCGCGGAGTACACGATTCGAAGCTGATCGGCCGGGGCCAACGACGCACGAGTGTACGTGCTTCCCGCCCCGGCGTCGAACACGTAGCCCCGGACCGCCCCCGGGCTCCCCCGGCCGTCCTCCCGCCGGCTTCCGCCCCGGGCCCGCCCCGGTCCGTCCAAACCGGTGTGCCCGGCTCCCGCCCGGTCTGCGACGATGCCCCTATGACCGCTGCGAATCCTGCCAACCAGTCGCCCACCGAGCGCCGGGTCTCGGCCCGGATCGGCTCGATCTCCGAGTCCGCCACCCTCGCCGTCGACGCCAAGGCCAAGGCGCTCAAGGCCGCCGGACGGCCGGTGATCGGCTTCGGTGCGGGCGAGCCCGACTTCCCGACCCCCGACTACATCGTCGAGGCGGCGGTGGAGGCCTGCCGGGATCCGCGCTTCCACCGCTACACCCCGGCCGGCGGGCTCCCCGAGCTGAAGGAGGCGATCGTCGCCAAGACGCTGCGCGACTCCGGCTACGCGGTCGAGACCTCCCAGGTGCTGGTCACCAACGGTGGCAAGCAGGCCATCTACGAGGCCTTCGCCGCGATCCTCGACCCGGGCGACGAGGTCGTCCTCCCCGCCCCGTACTGGACCACCTACCCCGAGTCGGTCAAGCTCGCGGGCGGTGTGCCGGTCCCGGTGGTCACCGACGAGACCACCGGCTACCGCGCCACCGTGGAGCAGCTGGAGGCGGCCCGCACCGAGCGGACCAAGGCGCTGGTGTTCGTCTCCCCCTCCAACCCGACCGGCGCGGTCTACTCCCGCGCCCAGGTCGAGGAGATCGGCCGCTGGGCCGCCGAGCACGGGCTGTGGGTGCTCACCGACGAGATCTACGAGCACCTCGTCTACGGGGAAGCGGCCGCGCGCGCCGGCGCTGAAGGACAGAGCTCGTCGCTGCCGGTGGTCGTGCCCGAGCTGGCCGACCGCTGTGTCGTGGTCAACGGCGTGGCCAAGACCTACGCCATGACCGGCTGGCGGGTGGGCTGGATCATCGCTCCGAAGGACGTGGTGAAGGCCGCCGCGAACCTCCAGTCGCACGCCACCTCCAACGTCGCCAACGTCTCGCAGGCCGCCGCGCTGGCCGCCGTCTCCGGCGATCTGACGGCCGTGTCCCGGATGCGCGAGGCGTTCGACCGCCGCCGGAGGACGATCGTGCGGATGCTGAACGAGATCGACGGCGTCACCTGCCCCGAGCCGGAGGGCGCCTTCTACGCGTACCCGTCGGTCAAGGGCGTGCTGGGGAAGGAGATCCGCGGCCGCCGTCCGGCCACCAGCGTGGAACTGGCCGAGGTGATCCTGGAGGAGGCCGAGGTCGCGGTCGTCCCCGGTGAGGCGTTCGGCACCCCCGGCTATCTGCGGCTGTCGTACGCGCTGGGCGACGAGGACCTCGTCGAGGGCGTCTCCCGCATCCAGAAGCTGCTGGCCGAGGCGCGCTGAGCCCGGCCCCGAGCGGGCCCCGGGATCTTCCGGGGCCCGCTCGTGTGTTCACGCCGTCCCCGATCGGGGGCCGCGGTTCCGGGCGTGTCGCGGCATGCGGCAAAATCCATGGATGGAAAGCGCTCGCGACGTCCGTCAACTCCCGAAGGCCCACCTGCACCTGCACTTCACCGGATCGATGCGGCCCGGCACCCTGCTGGAGCTCGCCGACCGGTACGGCGTCCACCTGCCGGACGCCCTGAGCGGCGGCACACCGCCGAAACTGCGGGCCACGGACGAGCGGGGCTGGTTCCGCTTCCAGCGGCTGTACGACATCGCGCGCTCCTGCCTGCGCTCGCCGGAGGACATCCGGCGGCTGGTCCGCGAGGCCGCCGAGGAGGACGTGCGGGACGGCTCGCGCTGGCTGGAGATCCAGGTCGACCCCACCTCGTACGCGCCGCGGCTGGGCGGGCTGATCCCGGCCATCGAGATCATCCTGGACGCGGTGGAGGGCGCGAGCCGGGAGACCGGACTCGGCATGCGGGTGCTGATCGCCGCCAACCGCGTCAAGCACCCGCTGGAAGCCCGCACCCTGGCCCGGCTGGCGGTGCGCTACGCCGACCGCGGGGTCGTCGGCTTCGGGCTCTCCAACGACGAGCGGCGCGGTTTCGCCCGGGACTTCGACAGGGCCTTCGCCATCGCGCGCCGGGGCGGGCTGCTGGCGGCCCCGCACGGCGGCGAGCTGTCGGGCCCGGCGTCCGTCGCCGACTGCCTGGACGACCTGCGCGCGGGCCGCATCGGGCACGGGGTGCGGGCCGCCGAGGAGCCGCGGCTGCTGGCCCGGCTGGCCGAGCACCAGGTGACCTGCGAGGTCTGCCCGGCGTCCAACGTGGCGCTGGGCGTGTACGACAGGCCCGAGGACGTACCGCTGCGGACGCTGTTCGAGGCGGGCGTGCCGATGGCGCTGGGCGCCGACGACCCGCTGCTGTTCGGCTCCCGGCTGGCGGCGCAGTACGAGATCGCCCGGCGGTACCACGGCTTCACGGACGCGGAGCTGGCGGAGCTGGCCCGGCAGTCGGTGCGCGGCTCGCGCGCGCCGGAGAGCGTCCGCAAGGAGCTGCTGGCGGACATCGACGCCTGGCTGGCGGCACCGCCGGGGGACACGGCGGGCGCCGGGGGCTGAGGGGCACGGGGCCGCGGGACGGGCGCGTACCTCCCGGACCACCGTCTCCCGGCGTGGGGTGAGCGTGCGTCGGCGCGCCCGCGAGGCCCCGGCCCGGCAGCGATTCCGGACGGCCCCGGGGCGCGGCCGACCGCGCGCCCTCCGCAAGGCCCTTACAGGGCGCAGCCGACCGTCACCGGCTCGTTGACCAGCCGCACGCCGAACGCCTCGTACACCCCGTCGCGGACCTCGCGGGCCAGGGCCAGCAGGTCGGCGGTGGTGGCCGAGCCCCGGTTGGTCAGGGCGAGGGTGTGCTTGGTGGAGATCCGGGCCGGGCCCTCGCCGTACCCCTTGGCGAAGCCCGCCTTGTCGATCAGCCAGGCGGCGGAGGTCTTCACCAGCCCCTCCCCCGCCGGGTAGGCGGGCGGGACGGCGTCCGGACCGAGCCGCTCGGCGACGCGGGCGAGGAAGGCGGCGTACCCGTCCTCGGTCAGGACGGGGTTGGTGAAGAAGGAGCCCGCGGACCAGGTGTCGTGGTCCTCCGGGTCGAGGACCATGCCCTTGCCGGCGCGGAGCTTGAGGACGGTCTCGCGGGCCCGCTCCACGGGCACCCGCTCGCCGACCGCCACGCCCAGCGCACGGGCGGTCTCGGCGTAGCGGACCGGGGCGGAGAGCCCGCCGGCGTCCTCCAGTTCGAAGCGGACGCGCAGCACGACGAAGCGCTCCGGATCGGCCTTGAAGCGGCTGTGCCGGTAGGAGAAGCCGCACTCGGCGGCGGGGAGGGTGACGGTCTCGTCGGTGCGGCGGTCGTGGGCGACGACCTCGGTGATCGTGGCGGCGACCTCCTGGCCGTACGCGCCGACGTTCTGGATCGGCGTCGCGCCGGCGGAGCCGGGGATCCCGGCCAGGCACTCGACGCCCGCCAGTCCCGCCTCGACGGTGCGGGCCACGGCGGCGGACCAGTTCTCGCCCGCGGCCAGCTCCAGCCGGGTGCCCTCCAGGCGGAAGCCGGTGGTGGCGACGCGCAGGGCGGTGCCGTCGAAGCCCTCGTCGGCGACGACGAGGTTGCTGCCGCCGCCGACGAGCAGCAGCGGGGTGCCCGAGGCGTCGGCGGCGCGCACCGCCTCGGTCACCTCCTCGTCGGTGCTGGCCACCACCAGGCGGCGGGCCGGGCCGCCCAGCCGGAAGGTGGTCAGCGGGGCGAGGGGGGCGTCGTGGAGTTCCTGCACGCCCCAAGCGTACGGGGACGGCCGTACGGCGGCCGGGCGGCCTCGCCGCGTACGGGCGGGCCCCGGCCCCGTGCCGCCGGACGGTGCCGCCGTGCGGCGGCACCGGGGACGTACGGCCGGGCTCAGGCCAGCCGGACCACCGCGCGGGACATGCCCAGCACCTTCTGGCCCGCGCTGGTCGCCGTCAGGTCCACCCGGACGGTGCGGGCCTCGTCGTCCAGCTTGGCGGCGACCTTCCCGGAGACCTCGATGACCGCGCCCTTGTCGTCGTCGGGGACGACGACGGGCTTGGTGAAGCGCACGCCGTGCTCCACGAGCGCACCCGGGTCACCCGCCCAGTCGGTCACCACCCGGGCGGCCTGGGCCATGGTGAACATGCCGTGCGCGATGACGTCGGGGAGGCCGACCTCGCGGGCGAACCGCTCGTTCCAGTGGATCGGGTTGAAGTCGCCGGAGGCGCCCGCGTAGCGCACGAGCGCGGCACGGTCCACGGGGAAGCTCCGCGCGGGGAGCTCGGTGCCGACCTCGACGTCCGCGTAGGCGATCCGCGCTGCCATGTCCGTCACTCCCCCTGCTTTCCGGTGTTCTCGGCGGACTCGTCCCGCGCGGCGCGGGCCACCAGCTTGGTCCAGGCGGTCACCACGAGCTCGCCCCTCTCGTCGCGCACCTCGCCGCGGACGTCCAGGATGTCGTTCCCGGCGAGCGACTTGACCGACTCGATGGTGGAGGTCACCGAGAGCCGGTCCCCGGCGCGCACCGGCCGGGTGTGGGCGAACCGCTGGTCGCCGTGGACCACCCGGCTGTAGTCCAGGCCGAGCGCCGGGTCCCGGATGACCTCGCCGGCCGCCCGGAAGGTGAGGGTGAAGGCGAAGGTGGGCGGGGCGATCACGTCCGGGTGGCCGAGCTCCGCGGCCGCCGCCGGGTCCGTGTAGGCGGGGTGGGTGTCCCCGATCGCCTCGGCGAACTCGCGGATCTTCTCCCGGCCGACCTCGTACGGTGCGGTGGGTGGATAGCTCCGCCCCACGAAGGACTGGTCGAGCGCCATGGCCCGGTACCTCCATACGGCTTGCTGGACTTGTCGGTGCCTACTGGGTGCTGGACGTCGTCGGCCGGAAAGTCGCCTCCGCAACGCCCTGAGGCCGCCCCCGCGACGGGGACGGCCTCAGGCTGACGTGGGTGAGCGGCGGCCTTGTCGGTCGCGGCGTTATCGCGTCTCGCGGTGCGCGGTGTGCGCGTTGCAGCGCGGGCAGTGCTTCTTCATCTCCAGACGATCCGGGTTGTTGCGCCGGTTCTTCTTGGTGATGTAGTTCCGCTCCTTGCACTCCACGCAGGCCAGCGTGATCTTCGGGCGGACGTCTGTGGCAGCCACGTGAGTGCTCCTTGACGAACGGGATGGGCTTAACGCAGAAAGAGTAGCCGATCGGAGGACCGACCCCGCAATCGGCTACTGGGTGAGGTAGCGGTGACCGGACTCGAACCGGTGACACAACGATTATGAGCCGTTTGCTCTACCGACTGAGCTACACCGCCGCGATGCGGACGCCCCCGCCGGAGCGGGGGACCTCACACATCAGAGCCCCAATACGGAATCGAACCGTAGACCTTCTCCTTACCATGGAGACGCTCTGCCGACTGAGCTATTGGGGCGAGCGATGAAGACATTACACGGTCCGGGCGCCGAACGTGAAATCCGTATCGGCCACCACCGCCCGATCGTGTACCCGGCCACCGGTACGACTTATGGGCTTCCGTGCGCTGTCGTCCCCTTCCCGGCCCGGTCCGGCCGTAGGCTCGGCCCCCGGACCGGCGATCATGAGCGAACCGCGGGAGGCGCATGCCCGGCAGCCAGCCGCAGGAACCGGCGGAGCACGAACACGGTGTCTCCGAGGTCTCCGAGGCACCCGCGCACGAGGCCCCGGGGCCGGAGGGGCTCGTCCTGTGCGGTGCCCGCCTCACCGACGGCCGCACCGTGGACGTACGGATCGGCGGCGGGCGGATCACGGCGGTCGGCACCCCGGGCAGCCTCTCCGCCCCGGCGGCCCGGACCGCCCGCGTGGACCTCACCGGCTATCTGCTGCTGCCCGCGCCCGCCGAACCCCACGCCCATCACGACACCGCGCTGACCGCCGGGTCCGGGTCCGCCGACCCGTACGAGCCGCGCTGCGTCCAGCGGCGCACCGCGGAGGCCGCCCTGCTCCAGCTCGGCCACGGCGCGACCGCGCTGCGCACCCACGTGCGGATCGGCGGGGTCGCCGGGCTGCGCACCCTGCGGGCCGTGCTCCGGGTCCGGCACGCCCTGCGCGGGCTGGCGGACCTCACCCCCGTGGCCGTGCCCCGGGTACTGACCGGTGCGGCGGGTGCGGACGGGCTGGCGATGCTGCGCGACGCGGTGGCCATGGGCGCCACGGCGGTGGGCTGCTGCCCGGACCTCGACCCCGACCCGGCCGGCTGCGCGGAGGCCGTACTGGCGGTCGCCGCCGAGTACGGCTGCGCGGTGGACCTGCACACCGACGGTGCCGACCCGGCCCGGCTGGCCCGGCTCGCCGCGGCGGCGGGCGGGCTGCGGCCGCGGGTGGCCGTCGGCCCGTGCGACGGGCTGGCCCGGCTGCCGCACGAGGTCGCGGCCCGTACCGCCGAGGCGCTCGCGGCGGCCGGAGTGACGGTGGTCTGCCTGCCGCAGGGTGGCTGCGGGCTGCTGGAGCGCGCCGCCCGGGAGAGCCGGGACACTAGCCCGCCCGCCGCCCCGGTACGGCTGCTGCGGGCGGCGGGCGTACGGGTCGCGGCGGGCAGCGGCGCGCTGCGCGACGCGGCCAACCCGGTGGGCCGCGGCGACCCGCTGGAGGCGGCCTATCTGCTGGCCTCGCGCGACCGGCTCGCCCCGCGGGCGGCGTACGAGGCGGTGAGCGCCCGGGCCCGGGAGGTCATGGGGCTGCCCCCGGTGCGGATCGAGGCGGGTTTCCCGGCGGAGCTTCTGGCCGTGCGCGGCACGGACCTCGCCGGGGTGCTCTCCCTGGGGTACAGCAGGCTGGTCGTCCACCGCGGCCGGGTGGTGGCCCGCACCAGCGCGGTGCGGGAGTACTGCGACGCGGCCGACGAACTGGGACTGCCCCGCCAGTCACAGCGCTGATCCGCCGGCCGGGGCCCCGCACGGCGTACGGTCGGAGGTATGCGCACAGTCATCGCTGGTGGACACGGACAGATCGCGCTGCGGCTGGAGCGGTTGCTCGCCGGGCGCGGGGACGAGGTCGCGGGACTGATCCGACGGCCCGAGCAGGCGGACGACCTGCGGGAGGCGGGCGCCGAGCCGGTCGTCTGCGATCTGGAGTCGGCGTCCGTGGAGGAGGTCGCCCGACACCTCCAGGGGGCCGACGCCGCGGTCTTCGCGGCGGGCGCGGGCCCGGGCAGCGGGGTGGACCGCAAGGACGCCGTGGACCGCGCGGCGGCGGTCCTGTTCGCGGACGCCGCCGAGCGGGCCGACGTGCGCCGGTTCGTGCTGGTCTCCTCGATGGGCGCGGACGTGGAGCCCCCGCCGGACATGGACCCGGTCTTCGCCGCCTATCTGCGCGCCAAGGGCGCCGCGGAGGAGGACCTCCGCCGCCGGGTCAACCTGGACTGGACGATCCTGCGCCCCGGCCGCCTCACCGACGAACCGGGCACCGGCGAGGTGGAGCTGGCGGCCCGCACCGGCCGCGCGGACATCCCCCGGGACGATGTGGCCGCCGTGCTCCTCGCCCTGCTCGACGACCCGCGCACGGTACGGGTGACCCTGGAACTGATCGGCGGCCCCACCCCGGTCGACCAGGCCGTCGCCGCGCTGGCGGCGGAGGCGACCGAGGTGCCGGACTGACCGGACGGGCCGGACGGTGCGAAGCGCCCGCCGTTCCCCGGCTGCGTCATGCCGCCGGGGAACGGCGCGTCCGGTCCCGGTGTGCCCGGTCCCGGTGGTGGGTCACCAGGCCAGGGCGTCGTCCAGGTCCGACTGCCAGTAGGTGACCTGGGCGCCGCTGTTGACCGTGACGCCCTCCCCGGGCAGGGGCAGCTTCACCTCGGTGCCGGTGGACTCCCCGTTCCGGTCGGCGAACAGCACGCCCAGGGTGCGGGCGGTGCCGTCCTCGTGGCCGTCGGGGGAGTAGGTGCCGACGCCCGCGTACGCGGACTGCCCGGGTTCGAGCGTGACGACCGCCTGCGGCACGCTGTCCCGGACGACCGGGAGGGCGGCGTGCCCCTCGTCGAAGCGCAGGAACGGGGCGCCGTAGGCGAAGCAGGGCCTGGTGCCGGTGTTGGTGGCGGTCAGCAGCAGGTGGTTGACGGGCCGGGACACCTCGGTGACGGTGATCCTGGTGTTGCGCGGGGTGCAGGTGACCGGCTCGGTGCTGGTCCGCGAGCCGCCGGTGGCGGCCTTCCGCGCGCCGCTGGCGGCGTCGTCGGCCCGCTCACCGCCGTTGGTCCGCTCACCGCCGTCGGCCCGCTTCCCGGTCTCCTGACCGTCGGCTTCCTCGGACCCGGCGGCCCCGGCCGGGACCTGCCGCGGGCCGGTGTCCCCGGCCGGGGAGGTGATCGAGGCCGCGGCCTTCCCCTCCGTCTTCACTCCCTCGTCGCTTCCTCCGCAGGCGGTCAGCGAGAACGCGGCGAGGGCCGCGGTGCCGGCGGTGAGAAGGAGACGGGTACGGGAGCGGGCGATGCGTGCGGACATGGTGGTTCCCCCCTTGGGAATGGCTGGTTCGGCGCGGCGCCTCGCTCGGTTGCCGGGAGGCGGCGTGCTTGGATGGCCCGAGGCTGCGCCGTGATCCGTCCCATCCGCCAGGAACTGGGGGGCTTCCGGGAGGGTGGAACATTCGCACCGGTGTTGACCTGGGGGAATGCCCCTCACCTCGAATGACCGAACGGGATGGGGAAGATGGCGGAGGCTGGGGAGAGAACGGATCTCGCGGCGCTGCTGCGGGTGCTGAAGGAGCGTTCGGGACTGAGCTACGGCGTGCTGGCCAAGCGGCTGCACATGAGTCCGTCGACGCTGCACCGCTACTGCAACGGCGACGCGGTACCGGCGGACTACGCACCGGTGGAGCGGCTGGCGCGGCTGTGCAGGGCGACGCCGGAGGAGCTCGCCGAGCTGCACCGGCGGTGGCTGCTGGCGGACGCCGCACGGCTGCGGGACAAGCGGGCGGCGACCGGCGCGGACCGGCCGTCCGCCGCTCCGCCGCCCGCCGTCCGGCCGGAGGCGGCGGTTCAGGACGCGCAGGGGGCCGGCGGGGAGCACGCCGAAAGGGGGAGCACCGCCGGAGGGAACGCCGGCCCCGGTGCCCGGCCGGAGGGGGAGGAGGAGCGGCCCGTTCCGGCCGCTCCCGGCCCGGCGGGGAGCACGCGGTCCGTCCGCAGGCGGCGCACGGTCTGGCTCTCCGCGATGGCCACCGCCGCGGTCCTGGCCTCCGCCGCCCTGGCCCTGGCCCTGCCGGGCGAGGAATCCCGGCGGCAGGAGCCGCCGTCGACCGCGTCCGCCGACGGGCCCGCCGCCCGGCGGACACCGCACCTCGGCGGGTCGCGCTCCCCCTCGCCCACCGCTCCGCGCACCACCGGGCGGCCCTCCGCATCCGTCTCCGCCTCCACCGCACCGGGCGGCACCGCCCCGTCCGCCCCGGACGGAGCGCGTCGGGCCGCGCCCGAGGCGCCGCGGGACGCCGTGCCGCTGACGGTCGCCGCGCGCCCGTACGCCTGGGACCACCCCTGTACGGAGCACTACCTGGTCGACCGCCCGCCGGGGCAGGTGCCGCCGCCACCGCCGACCGAGCAGGAAGCCCCCGGCTGGGTGAACGCGCTGGGCGCCGTCTCCACCGACGACCACCTCGTCGAGCTCACCGTCCAGGGCACCGGCGCGGAGACGGTCGTACTGCAGGATCTGCACGTCCGCGTGGTCGAGCGCGGCGCCCCCCTGGCCTGGAACGCCTACGCCATGGGCATCGGCTGCGGCGGCGACGTCCCCACCAAGTCCTTCGACGTCGACCTGGACAAGGGGACTCCGGAGGCCGTGCCGGTGGCGGGGCAGCGGGACTTCCCCTACTCGGTGACCGAGACCGATCCCCTGGTGCTGTACGTCACCGGCCACACCGCCGCCCACGACGTGACCTGGTTCCTGGAACTGGAGTGGTCCAGCGGCGACCGCCGCGGCACGCTGCGCGTCGACACCGGCGGCCCCCTGCGCACGGCGGCCGTGGAAGGCCGCCCCCTGTACGGCTATCCCCTGGGGGGCGACGGATGGCTCCCCCAGACCGGCTGACCAGCCGTCCACCCGCCCGTCCACGCCGCCGGGACCGCGCGGGCGGCGCGCCGGGCACCCGGAACGGGACCGGCCCCCGACCGCTTGCGCTGGTCGGGGGCCGGTCCTCGGAAAGTGGCGGCGCCAGGATTCGAACCTGGGAAGGCTGAGCCGGCAGATTTACAGTCTGCTCCCTTTGGCCGCTCGGGCACACCGCCTGGGGTTTCGCCGCCCGGGGATTCACCCCGTGGCGACGCGGACAACCATACCCGATGGCAGGGGGTGGTCCGCCACCTGGTTGTCCGCCGGTGGATCACCTCGGTGGACGACCGGGTGGATGACTAGGCTGACGGGCACGGACCGCCCGGCGGGCCGGAATCTGACGGATCCGAGTACGAGGAGCCAATCCACGATGGCCGACTCCAGTTTCGACATCGTCTCGAAGGTCGAGCGGCAGGAGGTCGACAACGCCCTCAACCAGGCCGCGAAGGAGATCTCCCAGCGCTACGACTTCAAGGGCGTGGACGCGTCCATCGCCTGGTCGGGTGAGAACATCGAGATGCGCGCCAACTCCGAGGAGCGGGTGAAGGCCATCCTCGACGTCTTCCAGTCCAAGCTGATCAAGCGCGGCATCTCCCTCAAGTCCCTGGAGACCGGTGAGCCGCAGGCCTCCGGCAAGGAGTACAAGCTCGTCGCGTCGGTCCAGGAGGGCATCTCCCAGGACAACGCCAAGAAGATCGCGAAGATCATCCGCGACGAGGGTCCCAAGGGCGTCAAGGCCCAGGTGCAGGGCGACGAACTGCGGGTCAGCTCCAAGAGCCGGGACGCCCTCCAGGAGGTCATCGCCCTGCTGAAGGGCAAGGACTTCGACTTCGCGCTGCAGTTCGTGAACTACCGCTGAGCCACCGGCCGGGCGCTCGGCACCGGGCCGGAGCCCGGTGCCGAGCGCCCGGCCGCGCTCCCCGGAAGGCGCGGCACGGCGAGAGGCCCGCACGCGCGGGAGGTTGACAGGCGCGCCGTTCAGGGAACCCGGATGCGAACCACCCCGGACACCCGAGGACTGGAGGACGCATGCGGAAGAGGACCGTACGGAACACCCTGCCCGCCGCGCTGCTGTGCGGAGCGCTCGCCTTCTCGCTCTCCGGCTGCGGGGAGGAGGGCAGCGACGGACGGGAGATCACCGGGTCGCTCGCCCGCAACAGCGCGGCCGAGGCGGGGGAGCTCGCCTTCGACCAGGCCGGGCACGAGATCGACGGCGATCTCACCTGCGTCGACGAGGGCAGCGGCACGGACCTGACCGTCACCTGCGAGGGCACCACCGTGGACGGCGGGGACGCCGAGATGGTCGCCGAGGCGGGCGACAACCCGGAGATCACCACCGACGACAACGGGGTGCGGTTCGACGGCTTCTCCGTCGTGGGCAGGGTGGACGGCGAGCAGGTCTTCGAGCAGGGCTGCATCGGCATCGGCTGCTGACGGCCCGGATCAGGCCGCCGGGCCCGGTCGACGAGCTGCTCCGGGGTCTGGAAGCCCTTCCCCCTCCCGGGTTCCGGAGGCCCGGTGGAAGCCGGTGCGGGCGGGGCCCGGGGAGAGCGGCCAGGACGGTGACGCCGGTGCCGCGCGTCTCGTACCGCAGGGCCTCGGCGGAGCTCGGCACGAACGCCTTGCTCGCCGCGTAGAAGGCCATCTTCGGCACCGGCAGACAGGCGGTCATGCCGGCGACGTCGAGCACGGTGCCGTGTCCCGCACCGGCGAACCGGGGCAGGAAGTGGTGGTGAGCTCCACCAGGGAGACGGCGCTGAGCTGTATCTCGGCGGTGACGCAGGACGGCTCGGCGTCGGCGAAGCCGGTGACGCTGCCCGCTCCCGCGTCGTTGACGAGGGTGTCGACAGCGAGGCCCCGCTCCGCCACCTCCCGCGCGGGCCGCGTCCCGGCGCCGGACTCGGCCAGGTCGGCCGGTCCGGAAGCGGGAGCGGGAGCGGGAGCGGTCAGTTCCCGCTCCCTCCCGGCGGCGAGCACCGGGGCCGCGCCCCGCTCGGCGAAGCGCCGCGCGAACACGGCTCCGATGCCGGATCTCACCCCGGTGAGCAGGACCGCTCTGCCGGTGAAGGCCATGCCGCCGCCTCTTTCCCGGAATCGCCGAACACCGGTGATCGAGTACGCCCGGGAGGGTGGCCGGGCGGGCCGCCGGGTTCACCGGCCGGGGCGGCCGGTGTGCTGTTGAACGCGGTGATCCGGGGCAGACGGCGTAATGATCAGTGCCGGAGGAGTCCGCGAGGAGCCAGGGGGGATCGAGGCCGATGACCGCACCCGCGCACCGTCCGCGTCCGGCGGGTGGTGGGACCGCCTTCAGCCTGCGCAGGACCACCCTGTGGTTCGTACTGGCCGCGATCGTCCTGTGCGGTCTGTGGTTCGCCGGGCGGGTGGTGGTCGAGGCGGCGGGGCGGCATCCGGTCGCGGCCGTCGCGCTCTGCCTGCTCACCGCGCCGGCGGTCGCGGGTCTGCTGCGCGGCAGGAGGCGGCTGCGGGCGGCCAGGGCGGCGCGGCGGGCCGCCGAGGCGCTGGACGAGGGCGCCGAGGCCGCCCTGGAGACGCTGGAGGAACCGGCGCCGGAGCGGCAGCCGCTCCGGCCGCTCCCGGGGGCGGCGGAGACGGCCGTGCCCGCGGCGGCGGAGCCCGCGGAGTTCGTGGACCCCGTGGAGCCCGCGGAACCCACGGTGGAGCTCACCGGTTCCGTACCGGCGGCGGACCACGGCGCGTACTACGACGCGCTGGACGCGGAGCGGTTCGAGCAGGCCGTCGCCGCCCTGTGCGAGCGGGACGGCTGCCGGGACGTGTCGGTCGTCGGCGGAGCGGGCGATCTGGGCGCCGATGTGCTGGCCACCGCCCCGGACGGGCGGCGCGTGGTCGTCCAGTGCAAGCACTACGGCGAGACCAACAAGGTCGGCTCGCAGGACGTGCAGCGCTTCGGCGGCACCTGCTGGACCGTCCACGAGGCCGAGGTGGCGGCCGTGGTGACCACCAGCGACTTCACCGCGCCGGCCGTCGAGTACGCCGAGCAGTGCGGGATCCTGTGCGTCGGCCGGGAGGCGCTGCTGGCCTGGAGCGACGGCACCGGGCCCGCGCCGTGGGAGACCGCGCCCCCGGCCGGGCCGGGCCCCGCCGGGGAGTGACACCGCCCGGCGGGCTCAGCGGGACGCGCTCCAGCGGTACGACGGGTACGCGGTGTCGCTGGGGACGATCTCGCGGCCCAGCGGCATCAGCGAGACCGGGATCATCTTGAAGTGGGCGATGCCGAACGGTATGCCGATGACCGTCAGGAAGAAGCCGATCCCCGCGGCGAGGTGGCCGAGGGTGAGCCATATCCCGGCGAAGACCAGCCACACGACGTTCCCCACCCCGGAGGCGACCCCGGCGCCGGGCCGCTCGACGACCCGCTGCCCGAAGGGCCACAGCGCGTAGGCGGCGATCCGGAAGCAGGCGATGCCCCAGGGGATCGTGACGATCAGCACGAGGCAGACCAGACCCGCGACGGCGTACCCCAGGGCCATCCACAGCCCGGAGAAGAGCAGCCAGACGACGTTGAGCAGCGTCCTCACGGGTTTCCTCCTCCGGCCATGCGCTCCAGCCGGGCGATGCGCTCGGCCATCGGCGGGTGGGTGGAGAACATCCTGGTCATCCCGTCACCGGGACGGAACGGGTTGGCGATCATCAGATGGCTGGTCGTCTCCAGCCGGGGCTCGGGCGGCAGCGGGAGCCGCTTGGTGCCGGCCTCCAGCTTGGCCAGGGCGGAGGCCAGGGCGAGTGGGTCGCCGGTGAGCCGGGCCCCGGAGGAGTCCGCCTCGTACTCGCGGGAGCGGCTGACGGCGAGCTGGATCAGGGACGCGGCGAGCGGGCCGAGCAGCATGATCAGCAGCAGGCCGAGCAGACCGGGGCCCTCGTCGTCGTCGGAGCGGCCGAACGGGATCAGCCAGGCGAAGTTGACCAGGAACATCACCACCGAGGCCAGCGCGCCCGCGACGGAGGAGATCAGGATGTCGCGGTTGTGGACATGGCTCAGCTCGTGTCCGATGACGCCGCGCAGCTCCCGTTCGTTCAGCAGGCGCAGGATGCCGTCGGTGCAGCAGACCGCCGCGTTGCGCGGGTTGCGGCCGGTGGCGAACGCGTTGGGGGCCTGGGTCGGCGAGATGTACAGGCGCGGCATGGGCTGGCGGGCCGCCGTGGACAGCTCGCGGACCATGCGGTAGAGGCCCGGGGCCTCGAACTCGCTGACGGGGCGGGCCCGCATCGCGCGCAGGGCCAGTTTGTCGCTGTTCCAGTACGCGTAGGCGTTGGTGCCGATCGCCAGGACGAGCGCGACGACCAGGCCCGTACGGCCGAAGAAACTGCCGATGACGATGATGAGCGCGGACAGTCCCCCGAGGAGCAGGGCGGTCTTCAGACCGTTGTGCCGGCGGTGCACGGTACGCCCTCCAGGTGGTGCGGCAGGGGAACCCTTGGCATGGTCCTTCCACAGCCCTCTTGTGGCGGTGTCTCCGTCTTCTGGCGGATTCGGCGGACCCTTCCTGAAAGGTCAACGCCAGGTGGCGGGGCTGGGTTCCCGGCGGGCTCCCGGCCGCGCCCGGCTACTCCCCGGTCAGAGCAGTGTCCCGGCGGCGAAGCGCATCACCAGCTGGGGAGCGCCCGAGAGGACGACGCCCAGGGCGGCGGCCAGGCCGATCGCGGCGGTGAGCGGTGCGGTGGGACGCGGCCGGGCGCGGACGGCGGGGGCCGGGGCCCGGGCGTGCTCGGGAGCCGCCCCGGGCACGGCCCCGGGCGCGCGGAAGAGCTGGGCCGTCCACGCCAGGTAGTAGCGGAGGGCGATCACGACGTTCACCGCCATCACCACCGCCAGCCAGCCCAGGCCCGCGTCCACGGCCACCGAGAGGACCGCGACCTTGGCGAACAGCCCGACGATCCCCGGCGGCAGCCCGGCCAGGCAGAGCAGGAAGAAGGCCAGGGCGAGCGCGGCGAGCGGATGGGTGGACCACAGACCGCGGTAGTCGGTGATCCGGTTGGCGGCGGCGGTGCGGCCGACCTGGACGGCGACGCCGAAGGCGCCGAGGTTCACGGCGGCGTACATCAGGGCGTACGCGACGGTCGCGCCGACGGCCGTCCCCGGGTCGCCGGTGTACGCCGCGGCGGCGATCGGCACCAGCAGGTAGCCCGCCTGGCCGACGGAGGACCAGGCCAGCAGGCGTACCGCGCTGTGCGCGCGGCCGGGGCGCTGCCGCAGGGCGGCGACGTTGCCCCCGGTCATCGTCAGGGCCGCGAGGACGGCCAGGACCGGGCCCCAGACGTGGTCGTACGCCGGGAAGGCCACCACCGTCACCAGGATCAGCCCCGAGAAGCCGACCGCCTTGCCGATCACCGACAGATAGGCGGCCACCGGCAGCGGCGCGCCGGCGTAGGTGTCCGGCACCCAGAAGTGGAAGGGGACGGCGGCGGTCTTGAAGGCGAAGCCGACGAGGGTGAGGGCGACCCCGGCGGCGGCCAGGGTGCCCAGGGCCGGGTCCACCTCGCGCAGCCCCCCGGCGACCCGGTCCAGGTGGACGGCGCCGGTGGCGGCGTAGACGAAGCTGACGCCCAGCAGGCTGACGGCGGTGGCGGTGACCGAGGAGAGGAAGAACTTCAGGGCCGCCTCGGCGGAGCGCCCGTCCCCGCGGCGCAGCCCGACCAGCGCGAAGGACGGCAGGGAGGCGACCTCCAGGGCCACGATCAGGGTGGCCAGGTCGCGGGCGGCGGGCAGCAGGGCGGCGCCCGCGGCGGAGGACAGCAGCAGGAACCAGTACTCGCCGCCCGGCAGCCCCTCCTCCCGTACCGCCGTCATCGACAGCAGCGCCGTGAGCAGGGCGGCGCCGAGCACCAGGAACTGCACGGCCAGGGCGAACGGGTCGGCGGCGTAGGAGCACACCGCCGGGTCGTCGGTGAGGCAGAAGGTGGTGCGGCCCCCGTCGAGCAGCGGCAGCAGGGACAGCACGGCGAGCGCCAGGAAGCCGGTGGCCAGCCACCCCAGGAGCGGCTTGCGGTGCCCGGGCAGGAACAGGTCGGCGACCAGTACGGTCACGGCGCCCAGGGCGGCGAGGACGGGCGGGGCGATGGCGAGCCAGTCGACGGACTGGACGGCGCTCTGGGCGAGCTGCGGCATCGGCGTCATCGGCTGACTCCCGGCAGGAGGGTCTGCACGGCCGGTTCGGTCAGCCCGAGGAGGAGCGCGGGCCACAGTCCGGCCAGGACGGTGAGGACGACGAGCGGGAGCCAGGCGGCGAACTCGTGGGCGCGCACGTCGGCGAGCGCGAGGGTGGCGCCCGAGGTCGGCGGCCGCCCCATGCACACCCGGCGCACCACCACCAGCAGATAGGCGGCGGTCAGCAGGGTGCCGAAGGCGGCCACGGCCATGAACACCAGGTACGCCGGGCGGCTGAGCCCGTCGGCGGGGTGGTACGAGCCGAGCAGGGCGAGCATCTCCCCCCAGAACCCGGCCAGCCCCGGCAGTCCCAGCGAGGCCACCGCGCCGAAGGCCAGCAGCCCGCCCAGCCGGGGGGCGCGCCCGTACAGCGCCGCGCCGCCGGCGTCCGGCGAGAGCCGGTCCAGATCGGTGGTGCCGGTGCGTTCCCTGATGCCGCCGACGAGGAAGAACAGCAGACCGGTGATCAGCCCGTGCGCGATGTTGGCGAACAGCGCGCCGTTGACCCCGGCGCGGGTGAGGGTGGCGATGCCCAGCAGCACGAAGCCCATGTGGCCCACGGAGGAGTAGGCGATGAGCCGCTTGAGGTCGCCGCCGTTGCCGCGCCGGGCGAGGAAGAGGCAGGCCAGCGATCCGTAGACGATGCCGGTGACGGCGAACGCGCCCAGGTAGGGGGCCAGGGTGTGGATGCCGTCGGGGGCCATGGGCAGGACGATGCGGACCAGGCCGTAGGTGCCCATCTTCAGCAGGACGCCCGCCAGCAGGACCGAGCCGACGGTCGGGGCGGCGGTGTGGGCGTCCGGCAGCCAGCTGTGCAGCGGCCACATCGGCGTCTTGACCGCCAGGCCGATCCCGATGGCGAGGGCGGCCAGGAGCTGGACGGAGTGGCTCACCCCCCGGCCGCGGTTCGCCGCGAGCACGGTCATGTCGAAGGTGGGGCCGCCGGGCGCGGTCAGGCCGAGCAGCAGCAGCCCGAGCAGCATCACCACGGATCCGAGCAGGGTGAACAGGACGAACTTCCGGGCCGCCGCCTCCCGGCCCCCGCCGCCCCAGCGGGCGATCAGGAAGTACATCGGGATCAGGACCGTCTCGAAGGCGAGGAAGAACACCATCAGGTCCAGGGCGGCGAAGGTCGCCAGCGTGCCGGACTCCAGGACCAGCAGCAGCGCGACGAACGCCGCCGGGCGCGGACCGGCGGGCATCCGGTGGCAGGAGTACAGCGCGCACAGGAAGGACAGCAGCGCGGTCAGCACCACCAGCGGCAGCGAGACGCCGTCCACGCCGAAGTGGAGGCGGACGTCCAGCGCCGGGATCCAGCCGACGTCGGTGGTGGCCTGCATGGTGCCGGGGCGGTCGTGGTCGAAGCCGAGCAGCAGGAGCAGCGCGGCGGCCAGGACGGCGCCGGTGACGGTGACGCCGTGGCGCAGCACCGCCTGCCCGGGGTCGCGGCCCCGCAGCCCGGGCGGGGCGGGCAGCAGGGCGGCGACCGCGCCGAGCAGCGGGAGGGCGACGACGGCCAGCAGGAGGAGCTGGAGCACGGTGTCGCCGAGGAGGCCGTTGACGGGGTTCACTGGTCACGCTCCGGCGGCGACGAGGGCGGCGGCCACGGCCAGGACGAGGGAGGCGGCGAACAGGACGCTCAGGTACGTCTGCACGTTGCCGGTCTGGGCGCGGCGCACGGCCGCCCCGAGCAGCCGGGCCGTACCGCCCGCGCCGCTGACGTAGGTGTCGACGACCTCGCGGTCGAGGAAGCGGACGAGGCGGGCCGCGGCCCGCGCGGGGCGTACGGCGACCGCCGCGTACACCGTGTCGAGGTGGAAGCCGCGGGCGGCGTGGCGGTGCAGCGGGCCGAGCAGGACGCGGCCGGGGTCGGCCGGGTCGTCGGCGGCGGCGATGTCGCCGTAGGCCGCCCGGTGGGTGGCGATGGCCTCGGCCTCGGAAGTCGAGAACTGCGGCGCGGAGCGCCTCGGTGAGGGGTGGCGGCCGGGCGACGGGAGGGCGGCGGGCTCGGCCGACGGGTGGGCGGCGACCGCGCCGAGCGGTACGGGGGCCCGCGCCGCGGTGTGCCGCCAGGCGGCGTACGTGATCACGACTCCGGCGGCGGTCAGCCCGGTGGCCAGGACGGCGGTGGTGAGGGTGGGGGCGAGGGAGCCGCCGTCGAACCAGTCGGGCAGGGTGCCGTGGAGGAGGCCGAGGACGACGGTGGGCCCGGCCAGCGCCCACAGGACGGTGTTCATGACGGCCGGCTGCCGCCCGTGGTCGGGCGCCCGGTCGCCGCGGCCGCGGAAGGCCAGCAGCCACAGCCGGGCGGCGTACGCGGCGGTGAGCAGGGCGGTCAGCAGCCCGGCGAGCAGGACCGTCCAGCCCACGGCGGCCGGTACGGCGTGGCCCCCGGCGGCGGAGCCGGTGACGGCGTGCTCGGCGGCGCCGAGGACGGCCTCCTTGGAGAAGAAGCCGGCGAAGGGCGGTACGGCGGCCAGCGCCAGCAGGCCGACGGTCATCGTCCAGTAGGCGTCGGGCACCCGTTCGGCCAGGCCGGACATGCGGGACATGGCGGCCAGGGAGTTCGTGCCGGCCGCGTGGATGACCACGCCCGCGGCGAGGAAGAGCAGTGCCTTGAACACGCCGTGCGAGATCAGGTGGAAGACGGCGGCGCCGCGGTCGCCCACGGCCAGCGCCCCGAACATGTAGCCGAGCTGGCCGACGGTGGACCAGGCCAGGACGCGCTTGATGTCGTCCTGGGCGAGCGCGGCGAGCGCCGAGCCGGTCATGGTGACGGCGGCCAGCGCGGCCAGGACGGCCAGCGCGGCCGTGGAGGCGGTGAAGACGGGCAGCAGCCGGGCGACGAAGTAGACACCGGCGGCGACCATGGTGGCGGCGTGGATCAGCGCGGAGACCGGGGTCGGGCCCGCCATCGCGTCCGGCAGCCAGCCGTGCAGCGGGAACTGGGCGGACTTGCCCACCACCCCGGCGAGCAGCAGCAGCGCGATGACGGTGGGGTGCTCCAGCTCGAAGGAGGCCAGCGGGGAGGTGAGCCGGGTGACGACCGTGCTGATGCGGAACGTCCCGGCCTCGGAGGCCAGCGCCAGGATGCCGATGACGAACGGCACGTCGCCGAGCTTGGTGACCAGGAACGCCTTGAGGGAGGCGGTCCGGGCGGCGGCGGTCTCCCAGTAGTGGCCGACCAGGAAGTACGAGCAGATGCCCATGACCTCCCAGCCGACCAGCAGCACGATCAGGTCGTCGCTGTAGACGACCAGCAGCATCGCGGAGGTGAACAGGGAGACCAGCGCGGCGTAGGAGGGGTAGCGCGGGTCGTCGCGCAGGTAGCCGGTGGAGTAGAGCTGCACACCGGACGCGACGGACCCGACCAGGACCGCGACCAGGACGGCGAAGCCGTCGAGGTGGAAGGCGAGTTCGACGGGCAGGGCGGTGTTGCCGGTCGGGGCCAGCAGGGTGGCGCCGGTCAGGGCGTCCTCGCCGCCCTGGCGCACGGCGAGGACGACCGCGAGCACGGCCGAGACGGCGGTGGGCAGGACGGCCAGGGGGCGGACGTAGCCGGGGGCGCGGCGGCCGAGGAGGAGTCCGGCGAGAGCGCCGAGGAAGGGCAGCAGCGGGACGAGGACGGCGAGGGTCGTGGTGGTCACGCGGTGGCCTCTCCCCTGGTCAGGCGCGTGTCGGTGGTCTTCCCGGGGGGCTCGTCGGCCGTCTCGGACGCATCGGACGCATCGGCCGTCTCGGCGAGGGCGCGGAGCCGGTCGATGTGGGAGGTGCCGCGGGCGCGGTGGACGAGCAGCACGATGGCCAGGCCGATGCCGATCTCGGCGGCGGCGACGGCGATGACGAAGAGGGTGAGGGCCTGGCCCGCGTGGAGGGTGTCGCGCAGCCAGACGTCGAAGGCGACGAGGTTGAGGTTGACGGCGTTGAGCATCAGCTCGACCGACATCAGGACGAGGATCGCGTTGCGCCGGGCGAGGACGCCGTACAGCCCGGTGCAGAACAGCAGCGCGGCGAGGACGGCGGGGTAGGCGAGATGCATCAGCGCCCTCCGGCCTTCTCGCCGCGCGGCCCGCCGCCCGTACCGCCGTCCGTCCGGCGGGACAGGACGATGGCGCCGACGAGCGCGGCGAGCAGGAGGACGGAGAGGGCCTCGAAGGGGAGCACCCAGTGTCTGAAGAGGACCTCCCCGGTGACGCGGGTGGTGCCCTGCGGGCCGCCGGTGTCCAGATCGATCCAGGTGGTGCGGAAGGCGTCCACGACGACGGTGACCAGGGTGACGGCCGCCGCGCCGGCGACCGCGAGGGCGACGGGACGGTTGCCGGAGTCGGCGTCCGGCGAGCGGCCGATGGGCGCCCGGGTGAGCATCAGGCCGAAGAGGAGGAGGACGACGACGGAGCCGACGTAGATCAGCACCTGCACCCAGGCGATGAACTCGGCGGACAGCAGCAGGTACTCCACGGCGATCCCGCCGAGCGCCACCACCAGCCACAGCGCGGCGTGGACGAGCTGCCGGCTGGTGACGGTGGCGACGGCGGCGCCCAGGGTGACCAGGCCGACGAGGAGGAAGACGATCTCCACTCCGGTGGGCGACAGGAAGCCGGGGTGCTCGGCGGCGAGCCGTACGGCGGCGCTCACGCGTCGTCCTCCCGGGGCCGGTCCGCGGTGGGCCGGTCCGGCTGCCCCGGCTGCCCCGCCGGTCCGGCGGCCGCCGGCCTCCCGGCGGCCTTGCGGGCGGCGGCGAGCTCCTTGGGCTCCTCGGCCGCCGGGTCCAGCGGCGGCGGCGCGGGCACCGTCCACATCCACTCGCGCAGCCGGTCGCGTTCATGGGTGAGCTCGCGGATGTCGGTCTCGGCGTACTCGAACTCCGGCGACCAGAACAGCGCGTCGAACGGGCAGACCTCGACGCAGATGCCGCAGTACATGCAGAGGGAGAAGTCGATGGCGAAGCGGTCCAGGACGTTGCGGCTGCGCTCGCGGCCCCCGGGCGCGGCGGGCGGCACCGTCTCCTTGTGGGAGTCGATGTAGATGCACCAGTCGGGGCACTCCCGGGCGCACAGCATGCACACCGTGCAGTTCTCCTCGAACAGCCCGATCACCCCGCGGCTGCGGGGCGGCAGTTCGGGCTGGACCTCCGGATAGTGCGCGGTGACCGAGCGCCGGGTCATGGTGCGCAGGGTGACGGCCAGGCCCTTGGCCAGGCCGCTGCCGGGTACGGCCATTACTGGATCACCACCTTCACGACGCCGGTGAGCGCGATCTGCGCCAGGGCGAGGGGGACGAGCACCGTCCAGGCGAGCCGCTGGAGCTGGTCCTCGCGCAGCCGCGGGTAGCTCACCCGCAGCCAGATGACGACGAAGGCGAGGACGGCCGTCTTCAGCAGCGTCCACAGCCAGCCGAGCTCACCGGCCCACGGCCCGTGCCAGCCGCCGAGGAACAGCACGGTGGTCAGGGCGCACAGCACGACGATGCCCGCGTACTCGGCGAGCAGGAACAGCGCGAAGCGCAGACCGGTGTACTCGGTGTAGGCACCGAAGATGATCTCGGAGTCGGCGACGGGCGCGTCGAAGGGCGGGCGCTGGAGCTCGGCGAGCCCGGCGGTGAAGAAGACCGCGGCGCCGACCAGCTGCCACGGCACCCACCACCACTCGAACGCGTCCAGGATGCCGGGCAGCGAGACGGTGCCCGCGGCCATGGCGACGGAGGCGGCGGCCAGCAGCAGCGGCAGCTCGTACGCCATCAGCTGGGCGGCCGTGCGCAGCCCGCCCAGCAGGGAGAACTTGTTGGCCGAGGCCCAGCCGCCCATCAGCGAGCCGAGCACCCCGACGCCCATCACGGCCAGGACGAAGAAGATCCCCGCGTCGATCGCCTGGCCGACCATGCCGTCCGGCCCGACGGGGATCGCGATCAGCACCAGGAGATAGGGGATGAGGGCTACCGCCGGTGCGAGCTGGAAGATCCTGCGGTCGGCGCCCGCCGGTACGACATCCTCCTTCTGTGCGAACTTCACTCCGTCGGCGACGAGCTGGGCCCAGCCGTGGAAGCCGCCCGCGTACATCGGGCCGACCCGGCCCTGCATGTGGGCCATGACCTTGTGCTCGGTCTGGCCCACCAGCAGGGGCAGGATCAGGAAGGCGAGCAGGACGGCCAGCAGCCGCCAGGCGACATCGAGCACGTCCATCAGGTGCCCCCTCCCGTCGTCCCGTCCCGGTCGGTTCCCGTGTCCGTGCCTGTGTCCGTGCCCGCTTCCTCGTTCGTGCCGCCGGTACCGCTGTCGCTGCGGGTACCGGCCTCGCCGGCGCTTCCGGGAGCGTCCCCGGGTGCGTTCGCGACCGAGGCGCCGCCGCCTTCGGCGAGCGGGGTCCCGGCCTGTTCGTCCGTCTCCCGCACCCGGCGGGCCGCCTCGTCCGAGGTCTCCTCCGGGGCCGGTGTCCCGGGGGACGGCTTGAGCCAGGGCGCGTCCGTGCTGCGGCGGCCCGGCTCGGCCGCGGCCCGCTGACTGGCCGAGCCCTCCGCGGCGCTCCGCGCCCGGCGGGGCGGACGGGCGGGGAGCTCCGCCGGGGCGGCGCCCTCTCCGGCGACCGGCTCCCCGGCGGTCGTTCCGGCGGCCTCGGCGGCCGCCGCCCGCTGGCTGGCCGATCCGGCACTCGCGCTGCGCGCCCGGCGCGGTCGCCGCTCGCCGGGCGCCCCCGGCTCCCCGGTCCCGCCCGCCGTACCCGTGGCGGACGCCGCGCGGCGGCGGGCCGGACGGGCGGGGCCGGGCGGAAGCTGTCCCTTGAGCGGGCCCCACTCGTTGGGGTCGGGCACCCCGGGCGGCAGCGCCTGCCGCCGCTTCGGGCCGCCCGCGCCGGACTCCCCCGGCTCCTTGGCACCCGGCCACGCCTTGGCGACCCGGGCCGCCAGCACGAAGTCCTTGCGCAGCGGGTGCCCCTCGAAACCGTCGGGGAGCAGCAGGGGCGTCAGACCCGGATGGCCGGTGAAGACGACGCCGAACATCTCGTGCGTCTCCCGCTCGTGCCAGGCCGCCCCCGCGTACACCCCGGTGGCGGTGGGCAGTTCGGGCGCCCCGTGCGGCACGGTGGTGCGCAGCAGCAGCCGCCGCACCGGGGTGCCCAGCGCGGCCAAGTGCGCGCAGACGGCGAGGCCGGCGCCCGGCTCGTCCACGGCGCTCAGCCAGTCGAAGTAGGTGCAGCCCAGCTCGTCGCGGGCGGCGGTCAGCGCCTCGGTCCAGCGCTCGGCGGGCACCTCGACGGTCAGCAGCTCGTACGCCTGCGAAGCGGTGGCGCCCGCGCCGAAGAGCTCCTCGGGCGGACGGGGCAGCCAGCCGGTCACCCGCGCTCCTCCCCCGCTGCCGGACCTGCTGCCGGACCGGGGGACGGAGCCGGGGGCGGGGCGACCAGGCCGCTGGTCAGCGCCGCCGCCGACGGCTCGCCCGGGCCGCCCCGGCGGCCGGGACGGTGCCCGTAGCGCTCGGCCGGCGACTCGCCGGCGATCTTCTCCTGCAGCTTGAGGATGCCCTGGAGCAGCGCCTCCGGGCGCGGCGGGCAGCCGGGCACGTAGACGTCGACCGGGATGATCTGGTCCACGCCCTTGGTGACGGAGTACGAGTCCCAGTAGGGGCCGCCGCAGTTGGAGCAGGCCCCGAAGGAGATCACGTACTTCGGCTCGGGCATCTGCTCGTACAGCCGCCGCACCGCCGGGGCCATCTTGTCGGTGACGGTGCCCGAGACGACCATCAGATCGGCCTGGCGGGGGCCCGGCGCGAAGGGGATGACCCCGAGGCGGATGAAGTCGTGCCGGGACATCGACGCGGCGATGAACTCGATCGCGCAGCAGGCCAGTCCGAAGTTGAACACCCACAGGCTGTAGCGGCGGCCCCAGTTCAGGACCACCTTCATCGGCTCCGGGGCGAGCCGGGCCAGACCGCCCAGCCGCCGGGGCTCCGGCAGGTCCACGGGGCTCCGGGTGCCGGAGGGGGCGGGGGGCGACGCGGGGGGCGGGGTCACGTCCATGCCAGCACGCCCTTCTTCCAGGCGTAGAGGATTCCCACGGCCAGGAAGCCGAGGAAGACGAACATCTCCACCAGTGTCACTCCGCCGAAGCCGGGCTCGGCGAAGACCGTGGCCCAGGGGAAGAGGAAGATCGAGTCGACCGCGAAGACGACGTAGAGGAAGGCGTACACGTAGTAGCGGATCTGGGTGTGGGCCCAGCCCTCGCCGACGGGGTCGACCCCGCACTCGTACGTCAGCAGCTTCTCCGGGGTCGGCACCACCGGCCGCAGCAGCCGTCCGGCGCCGAAGGCCGCGGCCACGAAGAGCACCCCGAGGACCGCGACCAGTCCGACGACCGCGTAGCCGTGGAAGTAGTCCGGCACGTCCGTCCCTCGCTCTGTGGTGTTCGCGTCCGCGACCGGTCGCGGCGCCCGGAAAAGGAGTCGGAAAAGGAGTCGGAAGGGGAGTCTAGGCCCTGGACCGCCCTCCCGGGCCGCCCGGTGTGCCCGAAGGTGGGGACAACCCCACCTCCCGCCCACCCACGCACCCCATGGCGGCGCGTTCCCGCGCGCGGCAGGCTGGGCCCATGACCGCGAGCCCTGCGTCCTCCCCCCGCGCCCGGGACGGCGATCCGCCGCCCGCCGGGCGCACCCGGCACACCACCGGCCCCGGGCCCGGCGGCGGCCACCGCGACGGGCGGGACGGCCCGGGCCGGCGGAACGACGGGCTGCCCCCGCCACGGGCCGCGCTCACCGCGGGGACCTGGAAGGAGATCGCGCATCTCCTGCTCAACCTGCCGGTGGATCTCGCCGGCTTCGTCTTCGTCAGCGTGTGGATCTACTCCGGCGCGCTGCTGTCGGTCACGGTGGTCGGACTGCCCGTGCTGGCGTTCGGCCTGGTCGGCTGCCGCGGGCTGGGCAGGCTGGAGCGGGCCCGGGCGCGGAGACTGCTGGACGTGCAGATCGACGAGCCGACGCCGATCCGGCGCCGGTCGCACGGCGGTTTCCTCCCCTGGCTGTGGGCGACGCTGAAGGACCCGGTCGGCTGGCGCACCGCGCTCTACTTCTTCCTCCGGCTCCCCTGGGGGGCCGCCACCTTCGCGGTCACCCTCGCCGCCCTCTTCGTCGCCTGGCCCGTCCTGCCCTGGCTGGCGCGCGGGCTGACCCTCGCGGACCGGGCCATGGTGCGGGGACTGCTGTCGCCGTCGGACGAGCTGGAGCGGCGGATCGCGGAGCTGGAGTCGGACCGGCGGACGGTGACCGACACCGCCTCCGCCGACCTGCGCCGCATCGAACGCGACCTCCACGACGGCGCCCAGGCCCGCCTCGTCGCCCTCGCCATGGACCTCGGCCTCGCCAAGGAAAAACTCCTCGAAGACCCCGAAACCGCCGCCAAAATGGTCGACGAAGCCCACGGCGAAGTAAAACTCGCCCTCGCCGAACTCCGCGACCTCGCCCGCGGCATCCACCCCGCCATCCTCACCGACCGCGGCCTGGGCCCCGCCCTGTCCAACCTCGCCGCCCGCTGCACCGTCCCCACCACCATCACCACCGACCTGCCCACCCGCCCCGCCCCCGCCATCGAAGGCATCGCCTACTTCACCGTCTCCGAACTCCTCCAGAACATCAGCAAACACAGCCACGCCACCCACGCCACCGTCGACCTCTGGCACACCGACGACCGCCTCCTCATCCAGATCACCGACAACGGCCACGGCGGCGCCACCACCGAAGGCGGCACCGGACTGGCCGGACTCGCCGAACGCCTCGACTCCGTCGACGGACTCCTCCTCCTCGACTCCCCCACCGGCGGACCCACCACCATCACCGCCGAACTCCCCTGGCGGGAGAGGGACGGGAGCGACGAGCGGGACCGGGGCACCGGGGGCCGGGGGAGCTGACCCGCCGCCGGGAGCGCCGGGGCTCCGGGGTGGGGAGAACCCCCGGGCAGGACGCCGACACGCTCCATGGCCCGCCCCTCCCGCACGGCCGACCCTGAAGGAGAACGGCGGACCGCGGCCCGCGGACCGCCCCCGACCCGACCGATCCGGTGCCCGGAGACGGCCCGACCACGAAACGGATGGCCCCATGACCGCCTACGACCACGACGCCCCGGCGCCGGTCCGGCACCGGGTCCCCGCGGTGCTGCGCGCCCCCTTCGCGGGCCGCGCCTGGCGGGAGTTCCTCCACGTCCTGCTCGGCCTGCCGATCGCCACCGCGAGCTTCGCCCTGGCCACCGCCCTGACCGCGGTCGGCGCCGGACTGCTGGTCACCTTCGTCGGGGTGCCCCTGCTGGCCCTCACCCTCATGCTCTTCCGGGGGGTCGGGGTACTGGAGCGGGCCCGCGCCCGGGCGCTGCTGGGCATGGAGATCGACGAGCCGGAGCCGGTCGGTACCGGGCGGCGCGGCAGGGGCGTGGTGGCGTGGACGGGGGCGCTGCTGCGGAGCGGGGCGTCCTGGCGGCACCTGCTGTACGCGTTCCTCCACTTCCCGTGGGCGGTGTTCTCCTTCTGCGTGGTGCTGCCGTTCTGGGCGGTCGGCTGGGGCCTGCTCACCTACCCGCTGTGGGTCTGGGTCCTCCCCACCCACGCCGGGCAGCCCGGCATCCAGGTCTACGGCGAGGCGGGGGGCGACAGCTGGTACCTGGACAGCCCGCCGGAGATCCTCCTCACCTCCGCCGTCGGCCTGGCGGTCGTCCTGGCCGCACCGTGGCTCCTGCGCGGGCTGACCGGGGTGGACCGGGTGATGGTGCGGGGACTGCTCGGCCCCTCCGAGCTGACCACCCGGATGCGGGAGCTGGAGTCGGACCGGCGGACGGTGACCGACACCGCCTCCGCCGACCTGCGCCGCATCGAACGCGACCTCCACGACGGCGCCCAGGCCCGCCTCGTCGCCCTCGCCATGGACCTCGGCCTCGCCAAGGAAAAACTCCTCGAAGACCCCGAAACCGCCGCCAAAATGGTCGACGAAGCCCACGGCGAAGTAAAACTCGCCCTCGCCGAACTCCGCGACCTCGCCCGCGGCATCCACCCCGCCATCCTCACCGACCGCGGCCTGGGCCCCGCCCTGTCCAACCTCGCCGCCCGCTGCACCGTCCCCACCACCATCACCACCGACCTGCCCACCCGCCCCGCCCCCGCCATCGAAGGCATCGCCTACTTCACCGTCTCCGAACTCCTCCAGAACATCAGCAAACACAGCCACGCCACCCACGCCACCGTCGACCTCTGGCACACCGACGACCGCCTCCTCATCCAGATCACCGACAACGGCCACGGCGGCGCCACCACCGAAGGCGGCACCGGACTGGCCGGACTCGCCGAACGCCTCGACTCCGTCGACGGACTCCTCCTCCTCGACTCCCCCACCGGCGGACCCACCACCATCACCGCCGAACTCCCCTGGCGGACCTGACCGCCCCGCGGCACGCCGCGTCCTCACCCTTCCGCACAACCCGTTCTCCACCGGGGTCCGGATCCTGGAATGCTGGGGCCAGGATTCCGGACTGTTGGGGGGCCGTGGACCGTGGTGGACGAGGAGGACAAGGTGCGGGTGGTCATCGCCGAGGACTCGGTGCTGCTCCGGGAGGGCCTGACCCGCCTCCTGAGCGACCGGGGCCACGAGGTCGTCGCGGGTGTCGGCGACGGTGAGGCACTGGTGAAGGTCGTCGGCGAGCTGGCCGACACCGGGGAGCTGCCGGACGTGGTGGTGGCGGACGTACGGATGCCGCCGACGCACACCGACGAGGGACTGCGGGCGGCCATCCGGCTGCGCGCCGACCACCCGGACCTGGCGGTGCTGGTGCTGTCGCAGTACGTCGAGGAGCAGTACGCCACCGAGCTGCTGGCCGGGTCCAGCCGGGGGGTGGGCTATCTGCTGAAGGACCGGGTGGCCGAGGTGCGCGAGTTCGTCGACGCGGTGGTCCGGGTGGCCCGGGGCGGCACCGCGCTCGACCCGGAGGTGGTCGCCCAGCTGCTGGGCCGCAGCCGCAAGCAGGACGTGCTGGCGGGGCTCACCCCGCGGGAGCGCGAGGTGCTGGGGCTGATGGCGGAGGGTCGTACGAACTCCGCGATCGCCCGGCAGCTCGTGGTCAGCGACGGCGCGGTGGAGAAGCACGTCAGCAACATCTTCATGAAGCTGGGGCTCGCGCAGAGCGACGGCGACCACCGCCGGGTGCTGGCGGTGCTGACCTACCTCAGGTCGTAGGGAGGTCGTGGAGCGCCGTCCGCGGACCCGGTGCCGAACCGGGGGACGGCGGTGCGGCCGGAACAGGACGCCCACTGTGGGTGTCGTCTCATTTGGCCGTCCAGCATGCGATCTGCAGCAGGAAGGTCACCCTTACCCACGTACGATGGCTGACGAGCCGACGCCTCAAGGGAGGTCCCGTCCAGTGACCAGCCAGGTCAGCAACCCCACCGACCAGCAGCGCCCGCCCGGCTCGACGGCCAAGGAGGTCCGGCGCCTGGAGCGGGTCGTCATCCGCTTCGCCGGCGACTCCGGTGACGGCATGCAGCTGACCGGTGACCGGTTCACCTCCGAGACGGCGTCGTTCGGCAACGACCTGTCCACGCTGCCCAACTTCCCGGCCGAGATCCGGGCCCCGGCCGGCACCCTGCCGGGTGTCTCCTCGTTCCAGCTGCACTTCGCCGACCACGACATCCTCACCCCCGGCGACGCGCCGAACGTGCTGGTGGCGATGAATCCGGCCGCCCTGAAGGCGAACCTCGCCGACCTGCCGCGGGGCGCGGAGCTCATCGTCAACACCGACGAGTTCACCAAGCGGGCCATGGCCAAGGTCGGCTACACCGCCAACCCGCTGGAGGACGGCTCGCTGGAGGCGTACCGGGTCCACCCGGTGCCGCTGACCACGCTGACGCTGGAGGCGCTGAAGGAGTCCGGGCTGGCCCGCCGGGACGCCGAGCGGGCGAAGAACATGTTCGCGCTGGGCCTGCTGAGCTGGATGTACCACCGGCCCACCCAGAGCACCGAGTCCTTCCTGCGCAAGAAGTTCGCCAAGAAGCCGGAGGTGGCCGAGGCGAACGTCACCGCCTTCCGGGCGGGGTGGAACTTCGGCGAGACCACCGAGGACTTCGCCGTCTCCTACGAGGTGGCGCCCGCCTCGGCGGCCTTCCCGGCGGGCACCTACCGCAACATCTCCGGCAACCTCGCGCTGTCCTACGGACTGGTCGCCGCGTCTCAGCAGGCGGACCTGCCGCTGTTCCTGGGCTCGTACCCGATCACCCCGGCCTCGGACATCCTGCACGAGCTGAGCAAGCACAAGAACTTCGGCGTGCGCACCTTCCAGGCCGAGGACGAGATCGCCGGCATCGGCGCGGCGCTGGGCGCGGCCTTCGGCGGCTCGCTGGCCGTGACCACCACCTCCGGCCCCGGTGTCGCGCTGAAGTCGGAGACCATCGGCCTGGCCGTCTCCCTGGAGCTGCCACTGCTGATCGTGGACATCCAGCGCGGCGGCCCCTCCACCGGGCTGCCCACCAAGACCGAGCAGGCCGACCTGCTGCAGGCGATGTACGGGCGCAACGGCGAGGCCCCGGTGCCGATCGTGGCCCCGGCCACCCCCGGCGACTGCTTCACCGCCGCCCTGGACGCCGCCCGGATCGCGCTGACCTACCGCACTCCGGTGTTCCTGCTCTCCGACGGCTACCTGGCCAACGGCTCCGAGCCGTGGCGCGTCCCGGAGCCGGACGAGCTGCCCGACCTGCGGGTGCGCTTCGCCTCCGGCCCCAACCACACCACCGCCGAGGGCACCGAGGTCTTCTGGCCCTACAAGCGCGATCCGCAGACCCTGGCCCGCCCCTGGGCGGTGCCGGGCACCCCGGGCCTGGAGCACCGCATCGGCGGCATCGAGAAGCAGGACGGCACGGGCAACATCTCCTACGACCCGGCCAACCACGACTTCATGGTCCGCACCCGCCAGGCCAAGGTGGACGGCATCGAGGTGCCGGACGCCGTCGTGGACGACCCGGCCGGGGACGCCCGGCTGCTGGTGCTGGGCTGGGGCTCCACCTACGGGCCGATCACCGCCGCGGTGCGCCGGCTGCGCGCCGCCGGGGAGAAGGTCGCCCAGACCCATCTGCGCCACCTCAACCCCTTCCCCGGGAATCTCGGCGAGGTGCTCGGGCGCTACGACAAGGTGGTGATCCCCGAGATGAACCTCGGCCAGCTCGCCACCCTCGTCCGCGCCAAGTACCTGGTCGACGCCCGGTCCCACACGCAGGTGACCGGCCTGCCGTTCAAGGCCGAGCAACTCGCCACCGTTCTGAAGGAGGCCCTCGATGGCTGAGACCGCGGCGGAGGCGCCCGCGTCCGCGCCGAACCCGGCGTACCAGGCGCTCTCCCTGGTCCCCAAGGCCGACGGCAAGCAGACCATGAAGGACTTCAAGTCCGACCAGGAGGTCCGCTGGTGCCCCGGCTGCGGCGACTACGCCGTCCTGGCCGCCGTGCAGGGCTTCATGCCCGAGCTCGGGCTGGCGAAGGAGAACATCGTCTTCGTCTCCGGCATCGGCTGCTCCTCCCGTTTCCCGTACTACATGAACACCTACGGGATGCACTCCATCCACGGGCGCGCCCCGGCCATCGCCACCGGGCTGGCCGCCTCCCGGCAGGACCTGTCGGTGTGGGTGGTCACCGGTGACGGCGACGCGCTGTCCATCGGCGGCAACCACCTCATCCACGCCCTGCGCCGCAACGTCAACCTCAAGATCCTGCTGTTCAACAACCGGATCTACGGTCTGACCAAGGGCCAGTACAGCCCCACCTCCGAGGTCGGCAAGATCACCAAGTCGACGCCGATGGGCTCACTGGACGCGCCCTTCAACCCGGTCTCGCTGGCGCTGGGCGCGGAGGCGTCCTTCGTGGCCCGCACCGTGGACTCCGACCGCAAGCACCTCACGAGCGTGCTGCGGGCCGCCGCCGACCACCCGGGCACCGCGCTGGTGGAGATCTACCAGAACTGCAACATCTTCAACGACGGCGCCTTCGACGCGCTCAAGGACAAGGAGCGGGCGCTGGAGGCGGTGATCCGCCTGGAGCACGGGCAGCCGATCCGCTTCGGCGCGCCCGCGGAGGACGGGCTGGGCTCCAAGGGGGTCGTCCGCGACCCGGCCACCGGCGATCTGCGGGTCGTGGACGTGACGGTGGAGGGGACCGGCGGCGTGCTGGTGCACGACGCCCACGCCGACTCCCCGACCACCGCCTTCGCCCTCTCCCGGCTCGCCGACGCCGACACCCTGCACCACACGCCGATCGGGGTGCTGCGCGACGTGCGGCGCCCGGTCTACGACACCCTGATGTCGGACCAGCTGGAGAAGGCCGTGGAGCAGCGGGGCAAGGGTGACCTCGGCGCACTGCTCGCCGGCAACGACACCTGGACGGTCCTGGGCTGATCCGGCGCCGGGCACGCCGCCCGGCGTGCACGTCCGGCGCTCACGGGGAGGGCCGGTCCCGCTCGGCGGGTCCGGCCCTCCCCGTGCCGTGTCCGGCGGGCCCGGACTCGAACCCGGACTCCCGGGCGGGCTTGAGCTCGAACTCGCACCACACGGTCTTCCCCGGCTCCCCGGGCACCCGTCCGCCGACGCCCCAGGCGTCGGCGAGCGCGTCCACCAGCAGCAGTCCGCGCCCGCCCTCCTCGTGCAGTCCCGGCCGGCGGACGCACGGACGCCCGGCGCCCCGGTCCCGCACCTCCATCCGCAGGACGCCCCGCCTCGGCAGCGTCAGCCGTACGCGGAAGCGGTCACCGGACGGCATGCCGTGCCGCACGGCGTTCGTGGCCAGCTCCGACACGCACAGCCGTACCTCCTCCTCGCGCTCCGTCACCCCCCAGTCATCCAGCACCTCCCCGACGAACTCCCGCGCGGCATGGACGGAACGGCCGCTGAGCTGGAACACCTTCTCCCGGGGAGAAGGTGGTGAAGCCATCCGGCTGGTATCACCCATGGTCGCTCTCCGTCATGAGGAATGACCACAACGTCCGTCCGCACGCGGGCGTACGGGTGCGCTCACGAACGGATACGGGCGGAAGCAGGAAGGTGTTCAGTTGCCTGCGCACACGATTCACAGGAGGCGCGGGCTCTACGGGCGTACGCCGGTGGACCACCGGACCGGGCAGCACATCAGCCGTCAGGACCGTATGACGAAACGGAAATGACAGCGGCGGTGTGGCGCGTTACCTTCATCGGGTCGGCCCGCCGGGGCCGGCCGCCAGTCCGGAGGAGGAGCCTTGGAGTCGCACGGCGAGCACCGCACAGGCCTGTTGTTCGGCTTCGCGGCCTACGGGATGTGGGGGTTGCTCCCGCTGTACTGGCACGCGCTGGAGCCCGCCGGCGCCCTGGAGGTCCTGGCCCACCGGATGGCGTGGTCGCTGCCCACCGCCCTGGTCATCCTGGCCCTGCTGCGCCGCTGGTCGTGGGTGGGGCCGCTGCTGCGCGAACCGCGCAGGCTCGCCCTGGTGGTCCTGGCCGCCACCCTGATCTCGGTCAACTGGGGCCTGTTCATCTGGGCCGTCACGGTCGACAAGGTCCTCGAGGCCTCGCTCGGGTACTTCATCAACCCGCTCATATCCATCGCCTTCGGCGTCCTGCTGCTGCGCGAGCGGCTGCGCCCGGCCCAGTGGGGGGCCGTGGGCATCGGGGTGGCGGCGGTGGCGGTGATGGCCTCCGCCTACGGCCGGGTGCCCTGGGTCTCGCTCACCCTGGCCGTCACCTTCGCCCTCTACGGGCTGCTCAAGAAGCGCATCGGACTGGACGGAGTGGCGGGCTTCGGCGCCGAGACGGCCGTGCAGTTCCTGCCCGCGGTCGGCGTGCTGGCCTTCCTGGGCACCCGGGGCGAGTCCACCTTCACCGCCGAGGGTTCCGGGCACATGCTGCTGCTCTCCTTCGCCGGACTGGCCACCGCGCTGCCGCTGATCTTCTTCGGCGCGGCGGCCGTACGGCTGCCGCTGTCCACGATCGGCCTGCTGCAGTACCTGGCGCCCGCCTCGATGTTCCTGCTGGGGCTGCTGGCCTTCGACGAGGCGATGCCGCCCGAGCGGTGGGCGGGCTTCATCCTCGTCTGGGCGGCGCTGTGCCTGCTGACCTGGGACGCCCTGCGCACCGCGCGCCGCTCGCGGGTACGGCTGCGGGCCGCGGCGGCCACAGCGGCTCCGGCGACTCCGGCGACTCCGGCGGTCGCAGCCGGGAAGCAGCAGCCGGGCTCCGCGCCGGCCCGACCGGACGGGACGGCCGAGGAACTCACCCGAAAGGCGTAACGGGCGCACCGCCGCGCCCCGGTGCGGCGGGCCACCGCCCGGGCCCGGGTGGCATCCCGTCTCACCTTGCCCGATATTCAGTAAGGAATGTCCGGGTTGCGTCCTTGACGGTGTGTCGGCGGCCCTTCAGCATCATGCCCACCTCATCCCCCCACAGGAGGCATCGATGTTCACCCGCTCCGTCCGGCGGCATCCCCGAAGAACTCCTCCGCGCCGGGCCGGCGCGGCCGGCGTGCTCGCGGCCGGGCTGCTCGTCACGTCCGCCCCGGCCGCCACGGCCGGCGTGCTCGCGGCCGGGCCCCCCACCGCGTCCACCGCGCTCGCCGCGGCCGGACCCGCCCCGTCCGGCGCCGCACCGGCCGCCGAGGCGCCGGACATCCCGCTCTCCGCCGTCAAGGGCCGGCTGTCGCGCCTCCAGTCGATCGCCTCGGCCAACGGCGGCGACCGCGCCCACGGCAGCCCCGGCTACCGCGCCGCACTCGACCACATCCGGAGCGAGCTGGACGCCGCGGGCTACACCACCTCCGTACAGCGGTTCACCGCCGGCGGCACCACCGGCTACAACCTGATCGCCGACTGGCCCGGCGGCAGTCCCGACGAGATCCTCATGGCCGGGGCCCATCTGGACTCGGTCTCCGGGGGCGCGGGCGTCAACGACAACGGCTCCGGCTCCGCCGCCGTCCTGGAGACCGCGCTGGCCGTGGCCCGCACCGGGTTCCAGCCGGACAAGCACCTGCGGTTCGCCTGGTGGGGAGCCGAGGAACTGGGCATGCTCGGCTCGCGGCACCACGTCGGCGGCCTCTCCGCCGCGGAACGGTCGAGGATCAGCGGCTATCTCAACTTCGACATGATCGGCTCCCCCAACGCGGGCTACTTCGTCTACGACGACGATCCGCGGATCGAGCGGGTCTTCCAGGACTGGTTCACGGCGGCGGGAGTGCCCACCGAGATCTCGACCGAGGCCGACGGGCGTTCGGACCACGCTCCGTTCGCCGACGCGGGCATACCCGTCGGTGGCCTGTTCACCGGTGCCGGACGGATCAAGACGGCCGCCCAGGCGCGGAAGTGGGGCGGCACCGCGGGGCAGGCCTTCGACCCCTGCTACCACTCCGCCTGCGACACCGAGGCCAACATCGACGACACCGCGCTGGACCGCAACAGCGACGCCCTGGCCCACGCGGTGTGGACGCTCGGCACCGGCGCCGACGAACCGGGCCGGGTGTTCGAGAGCACCGAGAAGTCGGCCATACCCGACGGCGGTCCCGCCGTGGAGTCCCCGATCCGCGTCACCGGGCCGGCCGGGAACGCCCCGGGCGACCTGCGGATCGGCGTCGACATCAGGCACGGTTACCGAGGTGATCTCGTCGTCGGCCTGGTGGCTCCGGACGGCGGCACCACGCGGCTGAAGAGCGCGGGCTTCGACTCGGGCGACGACCTGGTCGCCACCTACACCGTCGACGCCTCCGCCGCACCGGCCGCGGGCGTGTGGAAGCTCCGCGTCCGGGACGCCCACCGGCAGGACACCGGCCATCTCGCCGGCTGGTGGCTCGGCTTCTGACGGCTCCGGCCGTTCGCTCCGCCGGTGTTGGTGGACGCCCGGGGGCGTCCACCAACACCGGCTCGCACGACCTCACCGGGCCGTCGTCCCGCCCGAGCCGCCCCGGCCCGGTGAGCCTCCCCGGCCACCGGCCCGTCCGGGCCCGAGCGGGCGGGCGCCGTCCCGGGCACCGTCCGCCGGTGTCCGCTCCGGCGGACGTGCTCGCCGGTGCCGGCCGGCCGCTCCTCGCGGCGGCGGGGCAGCCTCCGGCGGCCACCGGCCGTCCCCGCGCCGACGGGGGAGGGCCGGTGAGCGGTGGGCCGCCCGGCGGTTCCGGACGGGTCGTCGGCCGGGAGGCTCACCCGGCCGGGGCGCGTCCCTCACCGGCCGCTCCTCACCGGTCCCGTACGGTGCGGCACCGGCCGACGGCCCCGGCGCGTCCCGCGGACGCGTTCCTCACTCCCCTTCGCTCCCCCGCTCCCCCTGCTCCTCACGCCGGGCGCGCAGCGCCCGGACCTTGTGGCGGTTGCCGCAGCGCTCCATCGAGCACCAACGGCGGCGGCCGGGCCGTGAGGTGTCCACGAAGACCAGGTGACAGCCGTCGGCGGCGCACTCCCGCACCCGGTGGGCGTACGGGCCGCCGAACAGGTCGACCGCGTCGCGCGCCACCGTCGAGAGCAGCCGCGCGCCCGTCGCGGCCGGTCCCCAGTCCCGGCTCCAGCCCGCGCCGCCGCCGCTCCGCCGTCCCTCCGCACGCAGCAGCCTCGGGGACAGCGGCGGGCCGGCCGCGGTGGCGTTGACCACCGCCACGTCGGCCTCGCGCGGCACCCGGCCGTGTGCCTGGTCCACGGCCATCCGCCACAGCGCGGCCCGCAGCTCCCTGGCCGCGGCCAGCTCCGCCTCCGTCACCTCGACCGAGGGCGAGGGGCGCAGCCGGGACCGGGCGGCCCAGACCGCCAGGTTCGCCGGCTCGCGCAGCACCTCGTAGTGGGGGTACCTCGCCGATCCGCCCGTGGGCAGCAGTTCCAGGCACAGCGCTCCGGGGTCGAAGCGGTAGGGCACTCCTTCGGGTGAGTGCAGCACCAGACCTGTTGCGGGCTCTTCCATGTAACCACTATAAACAGTTACAGGAAATCGGGGGCCGGTGGAGCCGGATTCCGGCGGAAGCCCCGGCACGGTACGGGAGAGGGGCAGGCATGTCAGGCGCGGCAGGCACGACAGGCGCGGCAGGCACGACGGGCACGACAGGCGTGGCGGACATGACGGACACGACGGACGAGGCACGGGAGACGCGGGAGGTGCTCGGCTGGAAGCTCGTGGTCGACTGCGCGGACCCGCATCGGCAGGCCGACTTCTGGGCGGCGGCCCTGGGATACGAGGTGGAGAACCACGGCGTCCTGATCGATCGGCTGCTCGGCTCCGGCGTGATCGGGCAGGATCTCCTCATGGAGCACCGCGGCCACCGGGTCTGGCGTCACGCGGCAGCCGCACGCCACCCGCAGGACCCGGTCGAGGAGTCGAGCGGCACGGGGCTGGGGCGGCGGCTGCTCTTCCTTCGGGTGCCGGAGCCCAAGGCGGGCAAGAACCGCCTGCACATCGATGTCCACGCCGGCCCCGGACGGCGTGCGGAGACGGTGGCACGGCTCACGGAGCTGGGAGCGGCGGTCATACGGCAGGTGAAGGAGCCCGGCGGGGAGTGGACCGTCATGGCGGATCCGGAGGGGAACGAGTTCTGCGTGGCGTGATTCCCGCCGCTTCCCCCCTCCCCGGGCGGCTCTCCCGGAGCGGCCCCTGATCAGACCGTGATGTCCCGGTTGGTGAAGCGGGCCCAGGCCGCGGAGCCGAAGACGGCCACGTACAGCCCCTGGAGGCCGAGGTTGTCCAGCAGGTCGTCCCAGTAGACGGGATCCCTCAGAAGGTCCGCGAAGGACATCCAGTGGTGCGGGAAGAGATAGGGGTGGACCATGTCGAGCTGCGGGATCGCGCCGACGATCTGCACGGCGATCAGCAGACCGACGGTGGTGGCCATGGCGGCGACCCCGCTGTTGGTGAGAGTGGAGACGAACAGTCCCAGGGCCGCCAGGCCGGCCAGCGAGGCGGCCACCGCGACCGCTGTGGCCAGTGCTCTCAGCAGCCCCTCGGTGAAGGGGACGGTCGTCCCGGACAGCAGGGTCACGTCTCCCAGGGGGAAGAGGAGGGCGCCCACGGCCAGCGCGGAGAGCGCCACGGTCAGGGTCGCCGCCAGACAGAAGACCAGGACGGCGGTGAACTTGGCGAGCAGCAGCCGGGTACGTCCGGCCGGGGCGACCAGCAGATAGCGCAGGGTGCCCGCGCCCGCCTCCCCCGCCACCGAGTCGCCCGCGACGACTCCGACCGTCATGGGGAGGAAGAACGGCAGGGTGGCGGCGAGGGCGGTGAAGACCAGGAACAGGCCGTTGTTGGTGATCTGGCCGATGAACGGCGGCCCCTCGCCGCCGCCGTCACCGACCGTACCGCCGTCGCCGGTCTCGATCCTGACGGCGATGCCGACCAGCAGCGGGACACCCGCCAGCACGGCGAGCAGCACCAGGGTCCGCCAGCGGCGGAAGGTGATGCCCAGCTCGCTGCGGAACAGGCCGAGCGACCGGAGCGGTCCGGGGCGGCGCGGAGCGGCGGGTGTCCCGTCCTCCACCGTCCCGGCTCCGGCCCCGGCCCCTGCTGCCCCGGCGCCCGTCGTCCCAGCCCCTGTCGTCCCGGTTCCTGACATCCCTGCTCCCGTCGCCCCGGTCCGCGGCGGTTCCGTCCCCGACTCAGCCCGCGACATCGAAACCCTCTCCGGTCAGTGCCACGAAAGCGTCCTCCAGAGAGGCGCGTTCGGTTCCGAAGGCCCGCACCCGCACTCCGGCGCGTACCAGGGCGGCGTTGAGGTCGGCCGGATCGGGTGGGTCGACGCTCGGCAGCTCACCGGTGACCAGGTCGCCGGCGACGGTCAGCTCGGTCAGGCCGTACTCCGTCAGGACACGGGCGGCGTCCGCGGTGTCGGGGGTGGTGACCGCGAGCCGGCCCCGCGCACCCGCCCCCAGCTCGATCACCCGTCCCTGGGTGATCAGCCGCCCGCCGGTCATCACCGCCACATGCGTACAGACCTGTTCGACCTCGTCCAGCAGATGAGAGGAGAGGAAGACCGTGGTGCCGTCGTCCGCGAGCTCCCGTACGAGGGCGCGGATCTCCCGCATGCCCTGGGGGTCCAGTCCGTTGGTCGGTTCGTCCAGGACCAGCAGCTCACGCGGCTGCAACAGCGCGGCGGCGAGTCCGAGACGCTGCTTCATGCCCAGCGAGTACGTCCGGGCCTTCTTGCGGGCGGCGGCCGTGAGCCCCACCCGTTCCAGGGCCCGCCCCACCCGGGCGGCCCGGGTGCGGGGGTCGGCGGTCGGGTCGGCCGCGTCGAAGCGCAGCAGGTTGTCGCGCCCGGAGAGGAAGCCGTACAGCGCCGGGCCCTCGATCAGCGCACCCACCCTCGGCAGCACCCGCCGGGCCGCGCCGGGCATCGGCTCGCCGAGCAGCCGTGCGCTGCCCGCGCTGGGCTCGATCAGGCCGAGCAGCATCCGGATCGTCGTCGTCTTCCCCGAGCCGTTGGGCCCCAGGAAACCGAAGACGCTGCCCCGCGGCACGGACAGGTCGAGGCCGTCCACGGCGGGCCGGCCGCCGCCGTACCGCTTGGTGAGCCCGCGGGTCTCGATGACCGGGGCCGCTCCGGGCGGTGCCGGTACAGGCTGCGTCGGCACGGACGTGTCCGGTGCGGGCGGTGGCTGCATGGTGCTCCCCGGGGTCGGGCGGGTGTTTCGGTGCGCCGGTGCGCCACCGGCCCCGGTGCTGCCGCCGGAGCGGCGGCGCACCGGCGGCCGACGGCGCCGGGCGGTGGTCCGGTCAGCCTGCCGAGCCCGCGGCCCCGGCGGCCCTGACCAGGCCGTCGCGGGTAACGGCGCCGGCGTACACGGTGCCGTCGTCGGTGATCAGTACGTTGACGAGACGGGTGCTGAAGATCCGGCCGGTACCGAAGTCGCCCTTCACCTCCTCGGTGAAACGGTCGAGGAGTTCACCGGCCTCGGCGGAGTCCGCCTGCGGTCCGGCCCCCGGCAGTTCGGCCCGGACGACCGTGTCCCAGCCCTCGCCGATGAGCTCCAGCCCGGAGGGCAGGCCCTGGCCGTCCTGTCGGTGCTCCCCCTCCCGGTGCTCCCCGCGGCCTTCGGCCCCGGCGCCGTCCCGCGCCCCGTCGAGCCTCTCCTCGGTGACCTCCGCGCCCTTGGGGGGCTTGAAGTCGAAGGTGTCGGCGTCCGGCTTGGCGAAGTCCACCTCGGCGAAGCCCACGTCGAACACGGCCTTGCCCCCGCTCTTGGGGGTGAGGGTGAACTTCAGCGGCACTCCGGTGTCCGCGTCCACCGCGATCCGCACCGAGCCGACCGTGCTCTCCGCGGTCCTGGGCTTGACCAGCAGCCGGTAGGCGTCCTGCCCGGCGACCTTCGCCGTGCCGTCCACGGTGACCGAGGTGGTGCCGTCCACCGCCTTGAGGACCTCCCGGGCGGCCTGCTGCGGGGTGATCCCGGCCGGTCCGGAGGTGCCCCCGGCCCGCTTCCCGTCCTCGTCCGCGCCGCTGTCCCCGTCCCCGTGCGGGCCCTTCTCGGGAAGCACGGTGTGGTGGACGGCGTTGGCGGCGCTGTCGTACGCCCAGACGTCCCTTCCGTTGTGGACGACGCTGTACTCGGCGGCCTTCTCCACGACCGAGATGCGCTGTCTGTCCGGTCCGTCGACGGCGACCCGCAGGGTGTGGGTGCCCGAGGCCAGCTCCATGAGCTTGGCCCGTGGATCGGCGTCCGACCCGTCGTCCGCACCGCTCCCACCGCGGTGACCGCCGCCCATGGCCTGGCCGGCCAGGCCCGGAAGTCCCAGGTCGGTACTGATCCGCACCGTGCCGGACAGTTGCTCGGTCTCCGAGGCGGCGATCCTCGCCACCAGCTCCTCGGCGGTGATCTCCGGCAGATCGGGGTCACCGGCGGAGTTCGCCAGCGCCGGTACGAGTCCGATGGTCACCGCCGCCGCTCCGGCCACCGTGACCGGGACGGCATAGCTCAGCGCCTTCTTGATGGGTCGGGTCTGTGCCATGTGTGCCCATACCTCCGTGATCGACGGCGGTTCGCCCGTGTGTCGCACTCGTCCACCCCTGGCCGCCATTCTCACCCATTCCGGTGCGGGGTGACGGTTCCCATCCCATCAGATTGCTCCGGACAGGGCGTCAGCCGACGGGATCGAGTCGGTGTGATACCGCGGGATGAGGACAGGGCGCTTCTCTCGTCCCGGCGGGCGGAGGACCGGGCCACCCGGCGCTACCACGGGTGTACGGGGCCGGTCGGAGGCCGGCCGGCTCACCACCGCGAACGGGCCGGACCTGGGAGAACTCCCGGGCACAGGGGTGCGGCGCCGGACCTGGCACCGGGGCGTGGGCGCGGCCCGGGCGGCTCAGCCCGCGCGGTGGACCACCGCGTCGCACAGGGAGGAGAGGGCCGTCTTGGCCGCGCAGTCCGGCAGCGGCGCGAGGGTGGCACGGGCTTCGTCCGCATAGCGGACCGTGTCGCGGCGCGCCTCCGCCAGTGCCGGGTGGGCGCGGAGCGCCGCCAGCGCCTCCGCGTGGCGCGCGTCGTCGGTCAGGTCGCCGTCCAGCAGGGCGCACAGGGCGAGGTCCTCCGGCCGGCCGTCCCGGGCCGCGCGGGCGCGCAGATGGAGCACCGGCAGGGTCGCGATGCCCTCGCGCAGGTCCGTGCCCGGCGTCTTGCCGGACTCGTGGGAGTCGCTGGCGATGTCGAGGACGTCGTCCGCCAGCTGGAAGGCGGTGCCGATCCGCTCCCCGTACTGGGTGAGGATGTCGACGACGTCCTCACCCGCGCCGGCCATCAGCGAACCGAGCCGGCCGGCCACCGCGATCAGCGAACCGGTCTTGCCCGCGATCACCTCCAGGTAGTGGGCGACCGGATCGTCGCCCTCGCGCGGCCCGGCCGTCTCCAGGATCTGCCCGGTCACCAGCCGCTCGAAGGCCTCGGCCTGGATGCGGACGGCCTCCGGCCCCAGATCGGCCAGGATGCGCGAGGCCCGGGAGAAGAGGAAGTCCCCGGTGAGGACGGCAACCGAGTTGTCCCAGCGCGCGTTCGCGCTGGGCACGCCCCGCCGTACGTCGGCCTCGTCCATCACGTCGTCGTGGTAGAGGGTCGCCAGATGCGTCAGCTCCACCACCACCGCCGCGGGCACCACCCCCGGGGCGTGCGGATCGCCGAAGCGCGACGCCAGCATCACCAGCAGCGGCCGGAAGCGCTTCCCGCCGGCCTGCACCAGATGACGCGCGGCTTCCGTTATGAACGGCACGCCACTCTTGGTGGCCTCGATGAGGCCCTCCTCGACAGCCGCCAACCCCGCCTGGACATGGGCTTCCAGAGCCTTGTCCCGCACGCTCAGCCCGAAGGGCCCGACGACGGTCACGAGGAGTACTCCTGTCTGCGTACGATCAGCGACCGATCACGCGGCTCGTCGCGGTCGTCCCGGTGTGTCCCCGCACCGTCCGGCCGCTGTCCCCAGCATCATCCCTGGCAGCGTAACCGGTCCCGGGAGGATCACCGCCGCCGCGTACCCCGGTATCCGCCGCCCCCGCGGGCCGCGGCCACGCCGTGCCGCGGGACGCTTCTGCCGGAGATCACCACCGCGTAGCCTGATCGCGCCCCTGACCGGCGACGACCTCGAAGGCGAGGCACCTCACCCATGTCCGAAGCACACTCCGAGCCGCATCCGCTCACGCTGCCCGAGGACGACCTCTTCGGTCCGGACAACCTGCCCTACGGCGTCTTCACCACCGAGGACGACCAGGACCTGCGCCGGATCGGCGTCCGCTACGGCGAGTACGTCCTGGACGCGGGCGCGGTGGCGGACGCCGGCGGCTCGCCCCACACCGAGCTGCTCCAGCAGCCGAACCTGAACCCGCTGATGGCGGCGGGCCGCCCGGTCTGGCAGGCGGTACGGGCCGAGCTGCGCTCGTGGCTGACCGACCCGGAGTACGCCGGCGTCCTGACCCACAACCTGATCCGGATCGAGGACGTCACCCTCCACCTACCCTTCGAGGTGGCCGACTACGTCGACTTCTACGCCAGCGAGCACCACGCCTCCAACGTCGGGCGGATGTTCCGCCCGGACGGCGAGCCGCTCACCCCGAACTGGAAGCACCTGCCGATCGGCTACCACGGCCGCGCCGGCACGGTCGTGGTCTCCGGCACCCCCGTCGTCCGCCCGCGGGGCCAGCGCAGGGCGCCCGGCGAGACCTCCCCCGTCCTCGGTCCGACCCGCCGGCTGGACATCGAGGCCGAGGTCGGCTTCGTCGTCGGCACCCCCTCCCGGCTCGGCGAACCGGTGCCGCAGTCCGCCCTGCGGGACCATGTCTTCGGCGTCTGCCTGCTCAACGACTGGTCGGCGCGCGACATCCAGGCCTGGGAGTACGTTCCGCTGGGCCCCTTCCTGGGGAAGTCGTTCGCGACCTCCGTCTCCGCCTGGATCACCCCGCTCGACGCCCTCGACGCCGCCCGCACCGAGCCGCCCGGGCGCTCCCACCCGCTGCTGGACTATCTGGACGACTCCGCCGCCGGGGAGCCCTGCGGGCTGGATCTGCGGCTGTCCGTCACCCTCAACGGCCACACCGTCGCCGAGCCCCCGTTCTCCGCCATGTACTGGACGGCCGCCCAGCAGCTCGCCCATCTGACCGTCAACGGCGCCTCGCTGCGCACCGGCGATCTCTTCGCCTCCGGCACGGTCAGCGGCCCCGAGCCCCACCAGCGCGGCTGTCTGCTGGAGCTGACCTGGTCCGGCCGCGACCCGCTCGAGCTGCCCGGCGGGGAGCGGACCTTCCTGGCCGACGGCGACGAGGTGGTCATCACCGCCTGGGCGCCGGGCCCGAACGGCTCCCGGATCGGTCTGGGCGAGGTGTCCGGCCGCGTCCACCCGGCGCGCTGAGCGGTCCCCGCGCCCGCTCACCTGCCTGAGCGCCGGCCGACCGCGTCCGCCCCGGTGGACGCCGCGGCGTCCACCGGGGCCGGCGGGGACCGCACGGACGGTGCGGCGGGCCCGGCCGGTGGGGTCATGGTCGCGGGGGCGGCTCGGGGAGTGCGACCGCACGCAGGAACGCCTGCGTGAAGACCTCCGTGGCGGTCTCCGTCTCCGGGAGATCCACCGCGGACACGCCCTGGAAGACCGGCCTCATCAGGAAGTGGAAGAGGACCGGGCTCATCATCTGCTGCATCAGCAGCAGCGGGGGCAGCGCCCGGATGCGGCCGGCGGCGACCTCGTGGGCGAGCCACCGCCCCACGCCGTCGAGCATGCGGGGGACGAACCGCTGGGCCATCACCTGCACGGACGGTTCCTGCGGCCGGGACAGCACCTCCGCCAGCAGGGCGGGGATGACTCGCGGCGCACGGCCGAGCGCCTCGGCCACCAGGCGGTGGATCCGGCGGACCCGCTGCTCCAGGCCCTCGTCCGGACCGGCCAGCACCGCCTCGACGTCCAGGATGGGGCTGTACCGCTCGAAGACGGCGAACAGCAGCTCGTCCCGCCCGCCGAAGACGGCGTACAGGCTGTGGACGGAGCACCGCGCGGCCGCCGCCACCCGCTCCAGCGTCACCGAGGCGAGTCCGTGCTCGCTGATCAGGGAGGCGGCGGCCTCCACCGCACGCTCACGCACCGGCTTCCGGCCTCCGGGATCCACACCTCTGGCCCGTACGGCCTCGTCCAGCGTGCGGCGGGTCCCGCCCAGGCGCCGCATCAGGGTGCTGCGGGACATCCCGGCCTCCTGCGCGACGGCCAGCACAGGTACGTCGGCGACGGGCACGCCGAGGGCGTCGGCGGCGCGCAGCGCGGCCTCGACGATCTCCGGGGGAGCCGAGCCGGCGGGCTTCTCTTCACCGAGGTTTGACACGAGGGTAAAGTTACCCTGTACTCATTACTCAGTCCAGCGAATCGACCGGTCGTCAGAGGGCGCACACCGTGTGTCTCACGGCTCGGCCTGCCCGCGCACCCCGGCGGAAACCGGCAGAAGACGGCAGAAGACCGACAGAAGGAGGCCACCCGTGTCCAGCCTCTCCGACCCCGACCCCGACCCCGACCCCGGCCCCGATCCCGGCACGAGTGCTCCGCGCCGCGGCACGGGACGGAGACTGGCGGCCGTCGTCCTGGGCATGACCGCCCTGATCACCGTGATGCTGTGCGCCTTCGCCCTGCCCGGCGTCAACGGCGGCCCGCACGACGTGCCCATCGGCGTCACCGGGCCCGAGCAGATCACCCGGGCCGTCCAGCAGAAGCTCGCCGCCGGCGACGCATGGGACATCACGGTCTACGACACCCCCGGAGCGCTCCGTGCCGCGGTCCGGGACCGTGCCGTCGTCGGCGGGCTGGCCGCCACCGACGGCGGCGTCGACGTCTACACCGCCACGGCCGGAGGCCCCATGGCCGCCGGTGCACTGACCACCATGGGCGACACCCTCGCCGCCCAGCAGCGCGTCCGGGCCACCGTCCACGACCTGGCGCCGTTCCCCGAGGACGACCCGCGCGGAGCCGGCCTCTCCTCCGCCGCCCTGCCGATGATCTTCGGAGGCATCTTCCCCGCCGTCGTCCTCGGCCGTCTCTTCCCCGGTCGCGGGGGACTGCGCGTCCGTCTCCTGGGGGTCCTCCTCTTCTCCCTCGTCGCGGGCGCCGCCGTCACCGCCCTCCTCCAGTACGGCACCGGTTCCCTGAACGGTGACTACCCGCTCACCGCCCTCGGCCTCGCGCTGGGCATGGCGGCGCTGTCCACCACCCTCGTCGGCCTCGGAGCCCTGCTCGGCTTCGCCGGCATCGGCCTCGGCGCCGCCGTGATGATGTTCCTCGGCAACCCGCTCTCCGGGCTCGCCACCGGCCCCCACTGGCTCCCCGCCGGCTGGGCCGCCCTCGGCCGGCTCCTCCCGCCGGGCGCCTCCGGGGACCTGCTGTGCGCCAACGCCTTCTTCGACGGCACCGGCGCGGGCACACCCGCTCTGGTCCTCACGGCCTGGGTCGTGCTCGGCACTCTCCTCGTCCTCGTCGCCGGCCGGACCGGCGGCGGCCGGCGCGGCACCGCCGCCACTCCGGCCACGGCCTGACGGGCCGGGCAGCCGGACACCCGTACGGCGCGGTCCGCCCCCCTGCTAGCTTGACGTGTACTTGTGTGCCGCATGGAGGGGGACGAGGTGCGGACATCAGCACGGTACGCGGGAGCGGCCGCCGTCCTGGCCGCGACGCTGCTGGCCGGGGGCTGCTCAGGCGGTGGCGACAGCGGCTCCGGCGAGCCGGAGAAGACCCCACCGGCCGGGGAGTCCACCGGTCCCACCGCGGACGGCGGCGAGCCGACGGCGGACAGCGGCGGGGTGAACGGCAACTGGACCACCACCAGCGGCTCGGACGCCCTGGTGCTGAGCGTCGGCGACGGCCAGGCCGCGCTGCTCGGCCAGTCGACCTGCACCGGCCCGGTGGACACCGGGGCCGATCCGGTGACCTTCACCCTCACCTGCGCCGACGGTGACGAGAAGCGCACCAGGGGGACGGTGGAGAGCGTCGACGGCCGGCGGCTGAGGATCGCCTGGAAGTCGGGCACCACCGACACCTTCACCCGGGTCGAGGTCCCCACCGAGCTCCCCACCGGCACCGGCGACCTGCCGAGCACCCTGCCGTCCGACCTCGGCGAGCTCGGTGATCTCGGAGACCTCCCCACGGAGTGACCCGCGCACCGCGGGCGGCACCGCGGACGGTCCCCGGGCAGCCTCGCGGCGGCAGCCCCGGCACTCCCTGGCCTTCGGCCGGGAGGTACGTACCCCCCCGTGCCGCCCTGGCCGGGAGCCGACGGGGCCGGAGCGACCCGTCCCCTCGGCCCTGGGGGCCTGGGGAGACCCCACCCCTCGGCCCCGGAGGCCTGGGGAGACCCCACCCCTCGGCCCCGGAGGCCTGGGGAGACCCCACCCCTCGGCCCCGGAAGTCCGGAAGCCCGGAGGGCTCGGGCGGTGGGACGCCTCGTCACCGGGCAGGCCCTGGCCGGCGCGGCGCCGGACGGCGCCGCGGACGGCGGCGGCCGCCCGGCACGGATGCCGGGCGGCCGCCGCCGTCCTCACTCTCCGCGCGCGGCGTACCGTCGCGCGCGGACGCTCAGCGCACGAACACCCCCGCCTGGGCGGCCAGGTCCAGGAAGTACTGCGGAGCCACCCCCAGGAGCAGCGTGACCAGCACCCCGACGGCGATCGCCGTGGAGGTCAGCGCGCTGGGCACGGCCACCGACGGCCCGCCCACCTGCGGCTCGCTGAAGAACATCAGGACGATGACGCGGATGTAGAAGAACGCGGCGATGGCCGAGGCGATCACACCGATGACCACCAGCACCCCCGCGCCGCCCTCCGCCGCCGCCTTGAACACCGCGAACTTGCCCGTGAAACCGGAGGTCATCGGGATGCCCGCGAAGGCCAGCAGGAAGACCGCGAAGACCGCGGCCACCAGCGGCGAGCGCCGCCCCAGTCCCGCCCACTTGGACAGGTGCGTGGCCTCGCCGCCCGCGTCCCGCACCAGCGTCACCACGGCGAAGGCACCGAGCGTGACGAAGGAGTAGGCCCCCAGGTAGAACAGCACCGAGGAGATCCCCTCGGGCGTTGCCGCGATCACACCGGCGAGGATGAAGCCCGCGTGCGCGATCGAGGAGTACGCCAGCAGCCGCTTGACGTCGGTCTGGGTGATGGCGATGACCGCGCCGGCCAGCATCGACACGATCGCCACGCCCCACAGCACCGGCCGCCAGTCCCAGGTGAGGCCCGGCAGGACGACGTACAGCAGCCGCAGCAGGGCGCCGAAGGCGGCGACCTTGGTGGCGGCGGCCATGAAGCCCGTGACGGGGGTGGGCGCGCCCTGGTAGACGTCCGGCGTCCACATGTGGAACGGCACGGCGCCGACCTTGAACAGCAGCCCCATCAGCAGCAGCGCCCCGCCCAGCAGGAGCAGCACGTCGTTGCCGGAGGTGGCGGCCAGCGCCTCGGTGGTCTCGGTGTTGGTGTTGGCGACGACCTCGGCGATGCCCGCGTACTTCACGGTGCCCGCGTAGCCGTACAGCAGCGCGACGCCGAACAGCAGGAAGGCGGAGGAGAAGGCGCCGAGCAGGAAGTACTTCAGCGCGGCCTCCTGCGACATCAGCCGCTTGCGGCGGGCCAGCGCGCACAGCACGTACAGCGGCAGCGAGAAGACCTCGAGGGCGATGAAGAGGGTCAGCAGGTCGTTGGCCGCCGGGAAGACCAGCATGCCGCCGACCGCGAAGAGCAGCAGCGGGTAGACCTCGGTGGTGGTGAACCCGGCCTGTACCGCCGCCCGCTCGCCCGCGCCGCCGGGCACGGCGGCGCCCTCGGCCGCGAAGGAGTCCACGTGGCGGCCGTGGGCCCGCGGGTCGAGCCGCCGCTCGGCGAAGACGAACAGCGACACCAGCGCCACCAGCAGGATCACGCCCTGCAGGAAGAGCGTCGGGCCGTCCACGGCCAGGGCGCCCATCGCGACCAGGCCCGCCTCGGTGGTGGCGTGCCCGGTGGCGGCCAGCGCCACCACCGCCGCGAAGGCCGACGCCAGGGCCAGCCCGGTCAGCAGGGCCTGGGCGGCGTACCGGCCGCGGCGCGGCACGAACGCCTCGAACAGGATGCCCACGACGGCGGCGCCCAGGACGATCAGCACCGGCGCGAGCTGCCCGTACTCGATCTCGGGCGCCGGGACGGGCGTCACTTCCTGCGCCCGCAGGGTGAGTTCCGTGAGTTGTGTGGTGCTCACTTCGCGGCCTCCACCTCGGGTACGGACACATCGGGCTCGGGATCGGTCTGCCGCACGTCGGAGAGCGTGTACTCGACCGCCGGGTTGACGATGTCGGTCAGCGGCTTCGGGAAGACCCCGAGGAAGAGCAGCAGGGCGATCAGCGGCGCCACCACCGCCAGTTCACGCTTCCGCAGGTCGGGCAGGTGCTCGACCCCGGCCTTCACCGGGCCGGTCATCGTCCGCTGGTACAGCACCAGGACGTACAGCGCCGCCAGGACGATGCCGGAGGTGGCCACGATGCCGGCGGCCGGATAGCGGGTGTAGGTGCCCACCAGCACCAGGAACTCGCTGACGAACGGCGCCAGGCCGGGCAGCGACAGGGTGGCCAGTCCGCCGACGAGGAAGGTGCCGGCCAGCACCGGGGCGACCTTCTGCACCCCGCCGTAGTCGGCGATCAGGCGCGAGCCGCGGCGCGAGATCAGGAAGCCGGCCACCAGCATCAGGGCGGCCGTGGCGATCCCGTGGTTGACCATGTAGAGCGTCGCCCCGCCCTGGCCCTGGCTGGTCATCGCGAAGATGCCCAGCACGATGAAGCCGAAGTGGGAGATCGACGCGTAGGCGATCAGCCGCTTGATGTCGCGCTGGCCGATGGCGAGCAGCGCCCCGTAGACGATGCTGACCAGCGCCAGCACGATGACCACCGGGGTGGCCCACTCGCTGGCCCCGGGGAACAGCCCCAGGCAGAAGCGGAGCATCGCGAAGGTGCCCACCTTGTCGACGATCGCGGTGATGAGCACCGCGACCGGGGCGGTGGACTCGCCCATGGCGTTCGGCAGCCAGGTGTGCAGCGGCCACAGCGGCGCCTTCACCGCGAAGGCGAGGAAGAAGCCGAGGAAGAGCAGCCGCTCGGTGTTCTCGGCCATCGTCAGCTCGCCGGCCTGGCGGGCCTCGACGATCGCCTGGAGCGAGAAGGTGCCCTCGCCCAGCTGGTCGGCGGTGACGGCGTAGAGGCCGATCACCGCGGCGAGCATGACCAGGCCGCCTGCCAGGTTGTAGAGCAGGAACTTCACGGCGGCGTAGGAGCGCTGCTTGGCCGTCTCCTCCTCGCCGTGCTGTCCGGCCCGGTCCCCGAAGCCGCCGATGAGGAAGTACATCGGGATCAGCATGGCTTCGAAGAAGATGTAGAAGAGGAAGACGTCGGTGGCCTCGAAGGAGATGATCACCATCGCCTCGACGGCCAGGATCAGCGCGAAGAAGCCCTGGGTGGGCCGCCACCGGCGGTTGCCCTTCTCCCCTTCGGGAAGATCGGCGTCGTGCCAGCCGGCCAGGATCACGAACGGGACGAGCACGGCGGTCAGCGCGATCAGGGCGACCGCGATGCCGTCCACGCCCAGTTCGTAGCGGACGCCGAAGTCCGGGATCCAGGAGTGCGACTCGGTGAGCTGGTAGCGGTCGCCGCCGGGGTCGAAGCGGAAGGCCACGATCCCGGCGAGGACCAGGGTCGCCAGGGAGACGGCCAGCGCCAGCCACTTGGCCGCGGTCCGCCGGGCGGCGGGTACGGCGGCGGTGGCGATCGCGCCGATGGCGGGCAGCGCGGCCGTTGCCGTCAGCAGGGGAAATGACATGGGATCAGACCGCCCTCATCAGCAGGGTCGCGGCGAGAAGGACCGCCGCACCGCCGAACATCGAGACCGCGTACGAGCGGGCGTAACCGTTCTGGAGCCGCCGGGTGCGGCCGGACAGTCCGCCGAACGCGGCGGCGGTGCCGTTGACGACACCGTCGACCACCTTGTGGTCGAGGTAGACCAGCCCGCGGGTGAGGTACTCGCCGGGCTTGACCAGCGCCACATGGTTGAAGTCGTCCTGGAGCAGGTCGCGGCGGGCGGCCCGGGTGAGCAGGGAGCCGCGCGGCGCGACGGCGGGGACGGGCCGGCGGCCGTACTGCAGCCAGGCCAGTCCGGCGCCGGCGAGCAGGGCGACGACCGTGGCACTGGTGACCGCCAGCGCGCTGATCGGCGGGTGGCCGTGCTCGTAGGCGGTGACCGGCTCCAGCCAGTGGGCGAAGGACTCGCCCCAGCTGAACAGCCCGCCCGCGAAGACCGAGCCGAAGGCCAGGACGATCATCGGGATCGTCATCGACCTCGGCGACTCGTGCGGGTGCGGCGGCTCGTACGTGCCGCCGGTCTGCGCGGCGGGCTCGACATCCGGCTCCCTCGGCGAGGGGGTGGGCGCGTTGCGCCAGCGCTCCTCGCCGAAGAACGTCATCAGCATGATGCGCGTCATGTAGAACGCGGTGATGGCCGCGCCCAGCAGGGCCGCGCCGCCGAGGATCCAGCCCTCGGTGCCGCCCTTGGCGAAGGCCGCCTCGATGATCTTGTCCTTGGAGAAGAAGCCGGACAGGCCGGGGAAGCCGATGATCGCCAGATAGCCCAGGCCGAAGGTGACGAACGTGACCGGCATGTACTTGCGCAGCCCGCCGTAGCGGCGCATGTCGACCTCGTCGTTCATGCCGTGCATCACCGAGCCGGCCCCGAGGAAGAGCCCGGCCTTGAAGAAGCCGTGGGTGACCAGGTGCATGATCGCGAAGACGTAACCGATGGGGCCGAGCCCGGCGGCCAGGACCATGTAGCCGATCTGCGACATCGTCGAGCCGGCCAGGGCCTTCTTGATGTCGTCCTTGGCGCAACCGACGATCGCACCGAACAGCAGGGTGACCGTGCCGACGACGACCACGGTGGTCTGCGCGGCGGGCGCCGCCTCGAAGACCGCGCCGGAGCGGACGATGAGGTAGACGCCGGCGGTGACCATCGTCGCGGCGTGGATGAGGGCGGAGACCGGGGTCGGGCCCTCCATCGCGTCGCCGAGCCAGGACTGCAGCGGCACCTGCGCCGACTTGCCGCAGGCGGCCAGCAGCAGCATCAGGCCGATGGCGGTGGCCGTGCCCTCGCCCGCCGCGTCCACCGACCCCAGGACCGGGCCGAAGGCGAAGGTCCCGAAGGTGGCGAACATGATCATGATGGCGATCGACAGGCCGATGTCGCCGACCCGGTTGACGATGAACGCCTTCTTCGCCGCCGTCGCCGCGCTGGGCTTGTGCTGCCAGAAGCCGATCAGCAGGTAGGAGGCCAGGCCCACGCCCTCCCAGCCGGCGTACAGCAGCAGGTAGTTGTCGGCGAGCACCAGCAGGAGCATCGCCGCGAGGAACAGGTTGAGGTAGCCGAAGAAGCGGCGCCGCCGCTCGTCGTGCTCCATGTAGCCGATCGAGTAGACGTGGATCAGGGTGCCCACGCCGGTGATCAGCAGGACGAACGTCATGGACAGCTGGTCGAGCTGGAAGGCGACGTCCGCCTGGAAGCCGCCGACCGGTACCCAGCTGAACAGGTGCTGGTGCATGGCCCGCTCGTCGGTCTCGCGGCCGAGCATGTCGGCGAAGAGCACCGCGCCGGCCACGAAGGACGCCGCGGCGAGCGCCGTGCCGATCCAGTGGCCGACGCGGTCCAGCCTCCGGCCGCCGCACAGCAGCACGGCCGCGCCCAGCAGTGGCGCCGCGACGAGCAGTCCGATCAAAGTCTCCACTGTTTGCGACCCCTTACAGCTTCATCAGGCTGGCGTCGTCGACCGAGGCCGAGTGACGGGAGCGGAAGATCGTCACGATGATCGCCAGCCCGACCACGACCTCGGCGGCCGCGACGACCATCGTGAAGAACGCGATGATCTGGCCGTCGAGGTTGCCGTGGATGCGGGAGAAGGCGACGAGCACGAGGTTGGCCGCGTTCAGCATCAGTTCGACGCTCATGAACACGACGATCGCGTTCCGCCTCAGCAGCACTCCCGAGGCCCCGATGGTGAACAGCAGGGCGGCCAGGTAGAGGTAGTTGACCGGGTTCACTTGGCGGCCTCCCTGTCTCCGTCGCGGTCTCCGTCGCGGTCCCCGCCGCCGGCGCTGCCGGCCTTGCCGGTGCTGTCCGCCATGTCGGCGCCGCCGCCCGCCTCGGCGGTGTCCGGGGAGTCGTCCGAGACGTCCTCGCGTACGTCCGCCGCGGGCCGTACGCGCGGCAGCGGCCGGCGTCCCAGGTGCTCCTCGGTGCGCCGCTCCAGCGCCGCCAGGTCGGCCAGCGCCTCCCGGGAGACGTCCCGGACCTGGCCGCGGCTGCGCAGCGTCGGGTTGACGGTCAGCTCGGACGGGGTGCCGTCCGGCAGCAGGCCGGGGATGTCCACGGCGTTGTGCCGGGCGTACACGCCGGGCGCGGGCAGCGGCGGCAGGTGCTCGCCCTCGCGGACGCGCTGCTCGGCCAGCTCGCGCTGGGTCTTCCGGCGCTCGGTGCGCTCGCGGTGGGTGAGCACCATGGCCGCGACGGCCGCGGTGACCAGCAGCGCGCCGGTGATCTCGAAGGCGAACACGTAGTCGCTGAACAGCAGCCGGGCCAGGCCCTGGACGTTGCCGCCGGAGTTGGCGGCGGCCAGGCCCTCGAAGGAGCTGACCGTGGCGTTGCCGATCCCGCCGACCAGCAGCAGGCCGAAGCCGAGGCCGCACAGGACCACCAGCCAGCGCTGCCCCTTGATCGTCTCGCGCCGGGTGTCGGCGGCGGTGACGCCGACGAGCATCAGCACGAACAGGAAGAGCATCATGACCGCGCCGGTGTAGACGACGATCTGCACGATGCCCAGGAAGTACGCGCCGTTGGCCAGGTAGAACACCGCAAGGATGATCATGGTCCCGGCCAGGCAGAGCGCCGAGTGCACCGCACGCCGCATCAGGACGGTCCCGAGCGCGCCCAGTACCGCGACCGTGCCCAGGATCCAGAACTGCACCGCCTCGCCGGTGGAGGTGGTGGTGGCGGCCAGCAGGGTGTCGGGGGTCACTTCTCGGTCACCGCCTCGGATGCCGGCTCCTGCGCCCCGAACGTCCTGGCGGCGGCCTGCGGGGGCTCGTTGCCGGGATTCCCCGAGCTCGAGCGGGCCTCCTGCCGGACCGTGCCGGGCGCCGCCTCGGTCACCAGGCCGCGGTAGTAGTCCTTCTCCGTGGTGCCCGGGTGGATCGGGTGCGGGGTGTCGACCATTCCGTCCTGCAGCCCCACGAGCAGCTCCTCCTTGGTGTAGATGAGCGACTCGCGGGACCGGTCGGCCAGTTCGTACTCGTTGGTCATGGTCAGCGCCCGGGTGGGGCACGCCTCGACGCACAGGCCGCACAGGATGCAGCGCAGGTAGTTGATCTGGTAGACGCGGCCGTAGCGCTCGCCCGGCGAGTAACGCTCCTCGTCGGTGTTGTCCGCGCCCTCCACGTAGATCGCGTCCGCCGGGCAGGCCCAGGCGCACAGCTCGCAGCCGATGCACTTCTCCAGCCCGTCCGGGTGCCGGTTGAGCTGGTGGCGGCCGTGGAAGCGCGGCGCGGTGGGCTTCTTCTCCTCGGGGTACTGCTCGGTGAGCCGCTTCTTGAACATGGCCTTGAAGGTCACGCCGAAGCCGGCCACCGGGTTGTCGAACTCAGGCATCGTCGGCCTCCCTGGCCTTGCCGGTCTCGCTGGACTCGCCGTCCGCACCGGCCGCCACCGAAGCGGTCTCCCGTTCGTGGCGCGGCCGCCGGCGCGGTACGGGCGGCAGGGTCTGGCCCGGCAGCGGCGGCACGGGGTAGCCGCCCGCCGTCGGGTCGAAGACGGGTTCGGACTCGGCCGCCGCGCGGCTCTCCTCCGCCCGGCGTTCCCTCCGCTCGCGGAGCGCGTCGTAGACGAACGACAGCACCACCAGCACCAGGCCCACGCCGGCGACCCACATCAGGATGTCGGCGAAGGCGTAGCCCTCGTTGCGCAGCGCCCGCACGGTCGCCACCAGCATCAGCCAGACCATCGCGACCGGGATGAGGACCTTCCAGCCCAGCCGCATGAACTGGTCGTAGCGCACCCGCGGGAGCGTGCCGCGCAGCCAGACGAAGAGGAACAGCAGCAGGTTGATCTTGATGATGAACCACAGCAGCGGCCACCAGCCGTGGTTGGCGCCCTCCCAGTAGGTGCTGATCGGCGCCGGGGCGCGCCAGCCGCCCAGGAAGAGGGTGACCGCCAGGGCCGAGACGGTGACCATGTGGACGTACTCGGCGAGCATGAACAGCGCGAACTTGATCGACGAGTACTCGGTGTTGAAGCCGCCGACCAGGTCGCCCTCGGACTCGGGCATGTCGAAGGGCGCGCGGTGCGCCTCACCGACCATCGAGACCATGTAGATGATGAACGAGACCGGCAGCAGCACCGCGAACCAGGTGTCGGCCTGCGCCCCGACGATCGTCGAGGTGGACATCGAGCCGGAGTACAGGAAGACCGCGGCGAAGCTGAGGCCCATCGCGACCTCGTAGGAGATCACCTGCGCGGTCGCCCGCACCCCGCCGAGCAGCGGGTAGGTCGAGCCCGAGGACCAGCCGGCCAGCACCGTTCCGTAGGCCGCGATGGAGGCGGTGGCCAGGATGTACAGGATCGCCACCGGCAGGTCGGTGAGCTGCATGGCGGTGCGGGTGCCGAAGATCGACACCTCGTTGCCGGGCGGGCCGAAGGGGATCACCGCGATGGCCATGAAGGCCGGGATGATGCCGACGATGGGCGCCAGGATGTAGACCGCCTTGTCGGCGGCGGTGACGTTGACGTCCTCCTTGAGCATCAGCTTCACACCGTCGGCCAGCGACTGGAGCATGCCCCAGGGGCCGTGCCGGTTGGGGCCGACGCGCAGCTGCATCCAGGCGACGACCTTGCGCTCCATCACGATGGAGATCAGCACGGTCAGCATCAGGAACGCGAAGCAGAAGACCGCCTTGATCCCGATCAGCCACCAGGGATCGGTGCCGAACATCGACAGGTCCTCCTGGGCGAGGACCGTGTCGGCGGCCGACACGACGGCGACGGACGAGCCCGTCATGCCTGCACCCCCTTCGTCTCGTCGCCGGCCTCCGGGGCCGCCGAAGCCGTTCCGCCGGCCGGAGCCGTTCCGCCGGCCGCCGACAGCCGCACCAGCCGGCCGGGCACGGTGCCCAGGTCTCGGTAGACGCCCTGGTGCGCCGAATTGAGCGGCAGCCACACCACCCGGTCGGGCATCGGCGTGACCGCCAGCGGCAGGGTCACCGTCCCGGCGGGGCCGGTGACGGTCAGCGGCTCGCCGTCGGCGACCTCCACCTCGGCGGCCGTGGCGGCCGACAGCCGGGCGACGGCGGCGTGCCGGGTCCCGGCGAGCGCCTCGTCGCCGTCCTGGAGCCGTCCCCGGTCGAGCAGCAGCCGGTGTCCGGCCAGCACGGCCTCCCCGGCGGCGGGCCGCGGGATCTGCCGGGCCGTCTCCCGGACGGCCTCGTCCGGAGCGGTGGCGCGCGGGCCGTCCCACACGCCCAGCCGCTCCAGCTCGGCGCGGACGGTCCGCACGTCGGGCAGGCCGAGGTGGACGTCGAGGGCGTCGGCCAGCATGTGCAGGACGCGGGCGTCGGCCGGGACGCTGCGGCGGGTGAGCTGGTCGGGCTTGATCGCGGCCTCGAACGGCCGGCCGCGGCCCTCCCAGTTGAGGAAGGTGCCCGCCTTCTCCACCACCGCGGCGACGGGGAGGACCACGTCGGCCCGCTCGGTGACCTCGGAGGGCCGCTGCTCCAGGCTGACCAGGAAGCCCACCTTCTCCAGGGCCGTCACGGCCCGGGCCGGGTCGGGCAGGTCGGCGGGCTCGACACCGGCGACCAGCAGGGCGCCGAGCTCGCCGGCGGCGGCTGCCTCGACGATCTGCCCGGTGTCGCGGCCGGTCCCGTCCGGCAGGTCGGCCACGCCCCAGACGGCGGCGGTCTCGGCGCGGGCGCGCGGGTCGGTGGCCGGCCGGCCGCCGGGCAGCAGCGTGGGCAGCGCGCCGGCCTCGACCGCGCCGCGCTCACCGGCCCGGCGCGGGATCCACACCAGCCGCGCGCCGATGGCGGTGGCGGCCCGTACGGCGGCGGTGAACCCGCCGGGCACGGCGGCCAGCCGCTCGCCGACGACGATCACCGAGCCCTCGGCGCGCAGCGCCTCGGCGGCCGTACGGCCCCGCTCGTCGAGCCCGACGCCGCCGGCCAGCGCGTCCAGCCACTCGGTCTCGGTGTGCGGCGCGGCGGGCAGCAGGGTGCCGCCGGCCTTCTCCAGGCCGCGGGTGGCGTGGGTGGCCAGTGAGAAGATCCGCTGGCCGTGCTTGCGGTGCGCCTTGCGCAGCCGCAGGAAGACGCCGGGGGCCTCCTCCTCGGCCTCGAAGCCGACCAGCAGCACCGCCGGGGCCTTCTCCAGCGCGGTGTGGGTGACGCCGGTGCCGTCCAGGTCCCGGCCGCGTCCGGCGACATGGGCGGCGAGGAAGTCGGCCTCCTCCGGACTGTGCACCCGGGCCCGGAAGTCGATGTCGTTGGTGCGCAGGGCGACCCGCGCGAACTTGGCGTACGCGTAGGCGTCCTCCACCGTCAGCCGCCCGCCGGTCAGCACCCCGGCCCGGCCCCGGGCCGCGGCCAGCCCCTTCGCGGCGGCCTCCAGGGCCTCCGGCCAGCTCGCGGGCACCAGCTCACCGGTCTCCGCGTCGCGCACCAGCGGATGGGTGAGCCGGTCGCGCTGCTGGGCGTAGCGGAAGGCGAAGCGGCCCTTGTCGCAGATCCACTCCTCGTTGACCTCGGGGTCGTCGGCGGCCAGCCGCCGCATGACCTTGCCGCGCCGGTGGTCGGTGCGGGTGGCGCAGCCGCCGGAGCAGTGCTCGCACACGCTCGGCGAGGAGACCAGGTCGAAGGGGCGGGAGCGGAACCGGTAGGCGGCCGAGGTGAGCGCGCCGACCGGGCAGATCTGGATGGTGTTGCCGGAGAAGTAGGACTCGAAGGGCGGTCCCTCCCCGGTGCCGACCTGCTGGAGGGCACCGCGCTCCAGCATCTCGATCATCGGGTCGCCCGCGATCTGGTTGGAGAAGCGGGTGCAGCGGGCGCACAGCACGCAGCGCTCGCGGTCCAGCAGCACCTGCGCGGACAGCGGCACGGGCTTGGCGAAGGTGCGCTTGCGGCCCTCGAAGCGGCCGTCGGGCTGCTCGTGGGAGAAGCGGCTGTCGCCCTGTCCGTGGGACATGGCCTGGTTCTGCAGCGGGCACTCGCCGCCCTTGTCGCAGACCGGGCAGTCCAGCGGGTGGTTGATGAGCAGCAGCTCCATCACGCCGCGCTGGGCCTTCTCGGCCACCGGCGAGGTCAGGTGCGTCTTCACGACCATGCCGTCGGTGCAGGTGATCGTGCAGGAGGCCATGGGCTTGCGCTGGCCCTCGACCTCGACGATGCACTGGCGGCAGGCGCCGGCCGGGTCCAGCAGCGGGTGGTCGCAGAAGCGCGGGATCTCGATGCCGAGCAGTTCGGCGGCGCGGATGACCAGGGTGCCCTTGGGCACACTGATCTCGATGCCGTCGATCGTCAGCGAGACGAGCTCCTCGGCGTTTCCGGGCGGCTTGGCCTCCCCGCCGCCGGAGGTCTTGGCGTCAGTGGTGACGGTCACGCGTTCACCTCCAGGTGTGCGGTGGTGTCATCGGCCCACAGCGTGGACCTGGCCGGGTCGAAGGGGCAGCCGCGCCCGGTGACGTGCTGCTCGTACTCCTCGCGGAAGTACTTCAGGGAGGAGAAGATCGGGCTGGCCGCGCCGTCGCCGAGGGCGCAGAACGCCTTGCCGTTGATGTTGTCGGCGATGTCGTTGATCTTGTCCAGGTCGGACATCACCGCCTTGCCGCCCTCGATGTCGCGCATCAGCTGGACCAGCCAGTACGTGCCCTCGCGGCAGGGGGTGCACTTGCCGCAGGACTCGTGGGCGTAGAACTCCGTCCAGCGGGTCACCGCGCGGACCACGCAGGTGGTCTCGTCGAAGCACTGGAGCGCCTTGGTGCCCAGCATCGAGCCGGCGGCGCCCACGCCCTCGTAGTCCAGCGGGACGTCGAGGTGCTCGTCGGTCAGCAGCGGGGTGGAGGAGCCGCCCGGGGTCCAGAACTTCAGCCGGTGGCCGGGCCGCATGCCGCCGCTGATCTCCAGCAGCTGGCGCAGCGTGATGCCCAGCGGGGCCTCGTACTGGCCGGGGTTGGCGACATGGCCGCTGAGCGAGTACAGCGTGAAGCCCGGGGACTTCTCGCTGCCCATCGAGCGGAACCACTCCTTGCCCTTGTGGAGGATCGCGGGAACCGAGGCGATGGACTCGACGTTGTTGACGACAGTGGGGCTGGCGTACAGACCGGCGACGGCCGGGAAGGGCGGGCGCAGCCGCGGCTGGCCGCGCCGCCCCTCCAGCGAGTCGAGGAGAGCGGTCTCCTCACCGCAGATGTACGCGCCCGCGCCCGCGTGCACGGTCAGCTCCACGTCCAGGCCGGAGCCGAGGACGTCCTTGCCCAGGTAGCCCGCCGCGTACGCCTCGCGCACGGCCTCGTGCAGGCGCCGCAGCACGGGGACGACCTCGCCGCGCAGGTAGACGAAGGCGTGGTTCGAGCGGATCGCGTGGCAGGCGATCACGATGCCCTCGATCAGTGCGTGCGGGTTGGAGTACAGCAGGGGGATGTCCTTGCAGGTGCCCGGCTCGGACTCGTCGGCGTTGACCACCAGGTAGTGGGGCTTGCCGTCGCCCTGCGGGATGAACTGCCACTTCATGCCCGTGGGGAAGCCCGCGCCGCCGCGGCCGCGCAGCCCGGAGTCCTTGACGTACGCGATGACGTCGTCGGGCGGCATGGCCAGGGCCTTGCGCAGCCCCTCGTAGCCCTCGTGGGCCAGATAGGTGTCCAGCGTCCAGGAGTCCGGCCGGTCCCAGAAGGCCGAGAGCACCGGTGACAGCAGCTTCTCCGCCGAGGTCTCCGCCGACGCGTCCGCCGGCCGTGCGGCTTGTTCGGTCATCGGTCGCCCTCCTTGCTCACCGGACCGGTCGGGTTGTCGGGGTCGGAGGCGGCGGTCTTCCGCGGCGCGTCGTGGGAGCTGGGGTGCGGGTCGGGCGCCTCACCGGTCTCGGTGGTCGGCTGCCCCTGCTCCGCGGCGGCCGGGAGCTCCTCGCCGCCGCGCGGTGAGACGACCTTCCGCCCGGTCGCCGCCGGACCCGTACCGGACCGCGCCGCCTCGCCCCTGGCCAGCCTCAGCCCGATCAGCGAGGCCTCCCCGGCCTCGCCCTCGGCCGCGCCGGGGCGCTCGTCGGGGAAGCCGGCGAGGATGCGCGCGGTCTTCTTGAAGGTGCACAGCGGGGCGCCGCGGGTGGGCCGCACCTCGCGTCCGGCGCGCAGGTCGTCCACCATCTTCCTGGCGCTGTCGGGCGTCTGGTTGTCGAAGAACTCCCAGTTGACCATCACCACGGGCGCGAAGTCGCAGGCCGCGTTGCACTCGATGTGCTCCAGGGTGATCTTGCCGTCCCCGGTGGTCTCCTGGTTGCCGACGCCCAGGTGCTCCTGGAGCGCCTCGAAGATGGCGTCGCCGCCCATCACCGCGCACAGGGTGTTGGTGCACACCCCGACCTGGTAGTCGCCCGACGGCTTGCGCCGGTACATGCTGTAGAAGGTGGCCACCGCGCTGACCTCGGCCGTGTTCAGGTCGAGCACCTCGGCGCAGAAGCGCACTCCGGTGGGGGTGACGTGCCCCTCCTCCGACTGCACCAGGTGCAGCAGCGGCAGCAGCGCGGAGCGGCTGCCGGGGTAGCGGGCGATGATCTCCTTCGCGTCCGCCTCCAGCCGGGCGCGCACCTCGGCCGGGTAGTCGGGGGCGGGCAGCTGGGGCATCCCGAGCGATACGTCTGTCACCGGTCGACGCCTCCCATCACGGGGTCGATGGACGCGACGGCGACGATGACGTCGGCGACCTGGCCGCCCTCGCACATCGCCGCCATGGTCTGCAGGTTGGTGAAGGACGGGTCGCGGAAGTGGACCCGGAAGGGCCGGGTCCCGCCGTCGCTGACCGCGTGCACGCCCAGCTCGCCCTTGGCGGACTCCACGGCGGTGTACACCTGGCCGGGCGGCACCCGGAATCCCTCGGTCACCAGCTTGAAGTGGTGGATCAGGGCCTCCATCGAGGTGCCCATGATGTTCTTGATGTGGTCCAGCGAGTTGCCGAGCCCGTCCTGGCCGATCGCGAGCTGCGCGGGCCAGGCGATCTTCCGGTCCTCGACCATCACCGGGCCGGGCTCGGCGAGCCGGTCGATGCACTGCTCGACGATCCGCAGCGACTGGCGCATCTCCTCCAGCCGGATCAGGAAGCGGCCGTAGGAGTCGCAGGTGGTCTCGGTGGGGACCTCGAAGTCGTAGGTCTCGTAACCGCAGTACGGCTGCGCCTTGCGCAGGTCGTACGGGAGCCCGGTGGAGCGCAGGATGGGGCCGGTGGCGCCCAGCGCCATGCAGCCCGCCAGGTCGAGGTAGCCGACGTCCTTCAGCCGGGCCTGGAAGACGGGGTTGCCGGTGCAGAGCTTGTCGTACTCCGGCAGGTTCTTCCGCATCTTCCGCACGAACTCGCGGAGCGCGTCCAGCGAGCCGGCCGGCAGGTCCTGGGCGAGGCCGCCGGGCCGGATGTAGGCGTGGTTCATCCGCAGGCCGGTGATGAGCTCGAAGAGGTCCAGGACCAGCTCGCGGTCCCGGAAGCCGTAGATCATCACCGTGGTGGCGCCCAGTTCCATGCCGCCGGTGGCGATGGCCACCATGTGGGAGGAGATCCGGTTGAGCTCCATCATCAGCACGCGGATGACGTTGGCCCGGTCGGGAACCTGGTCCTCGATGCCCAGCAGCCGCTCCACCGCCAGGCAGTACGCCGTCTCGTTGAAGAACGGCGTGAGGTAGTCCATGCGCGTCACGAAGGTCGTGCCCTGCGTCCAGTTGCGGTACTCGAGGTTCTTCTCGATACCGGTGTGCAGGTAGCCGATGCCGCAGCGGGCCTCGGTGACCGTCTCGCCGTCGATCTCCAGGATGAGCCGGAGCACGCCGTGCGTGGACGGGTGCTGCGGGCCCATGTTGACGATGATCTTCTCGTCGTCGCCGCCGGCCGCCGCGGCCGCGACCTCGTCCCAGTCGCCGCCGGTGACGGTGTAGACGGTGCCCTCGGTGGTCTCGCGGGTGCTCGCGGACGCGGTGGCGTGCGGGGTGGTGTGCGAGGTGCTCATCAGCTGTACGACCTCCGCTGGTCGGGAGCCGGGATCTGGGCGCCCTTGTACTCGACGGGGATGCCCCCCAGGGGGTAGTCCTTGCGCTGCGGGAAGCCCTGCCAGTCGTCGGGCATCATGATCCGCGTGAGCGCCGGGTGGCCGTCGAAGACGATGCCGAAGAAGTCGTAGGTCTCGCGCTCGTGCCAGTCGTTGGTGGGGTAGACCGAGACGATCGACGGGATGTGCGGATCGCTGTCCGGGGCGCTGACGTCCAGCCGGATGAGCCGGTTGTGGGTGATCGAGCGCAGGTGATAGACGGCGTGCAGTTCGCGGCCGGAGTCGCCGGGGTAGTGGACGCCGCTGACGCCGGTGCACATCTCGAAGCGCAGCGCGGGGTCGTCGCGCAGGGTGCGGGCGGTGGCCGGCAGGTGCTCGCGGGCGATGTGGAAGGTGAGTTCGCCGCGGTCCACGACCGTCTTCTCGATCACCTCCTCCGGCACCAGGCCCTGCTCCTCCAGGGCGCCCTCCAGCTCGTCGGCCACCTCGTCGAACCAGCCGCCGTACGGCCGGCTCGACGCGCCCGGCAGCCGCACGGTGCGCACCAGGCCGCCGTAGCCGGAGGTGTCGCCGCCCTCCTTGGCGCCGAACATCCCCCGGCGTACGTCGATGACCTCGCCGGAGTCGTCGCGCGGCGCGGGGACGGCGCCGCTGCCGCCTGCCTGTGCGTCGCTCATCGCAGCAGCCCCTTCATCTCGATCGTCGGAAGCGCCTTGAGCGCGGCCTCCTCCGCCTCGCGGGCGGCCCGCTCCCGGTTGACCCCGAGCTTCTCCTCGCGGATCTTCTCGTGGAGCTTGAGGATCGCGTCCAGCAGCATCTCGGGGCGCGGCGGGCAGCCGGGCAGGTAGATGTCGACCGGCACGATGTGGTCGACGCCCTGCACGATCGCGTAGTTGTTGAACATGCCGCCCGAGGAGGCGCACACGCCCATGGAGATGACCCACTTCGGGTTCGGCATCTGGTCGTAGACCTGCCGCAGCACCGGTGCCATCTTCTGGCTGACCCGGCCGGCCACGATCATCAGGTCGGCCTGGCGCGGCGAGCCGCGGAAGACCTCCATGCCGAAGCGCGCCAGGTCGTAGCGGCCGGCGCCGGTGGTCATCATCTCGATGGCGCAGCAGGCCAGTCCGAAGGTCGCCGGGAAGACGGACGACTTGCGGACCCAGCCCGCGGCCTGCTCGACGGTGGTCAGCAGGAAGCCGCTCGGCAGTTTCTCTTCGATACCCATGTGTACGCCCCTAGTCCCATTCCAGTCCGCCGCGCCGCCAGACGTAGGCGTAGGCGACGAAGACGGTCAGCACGAAGAGCAGCATCTCCACGAGCCCGAACAGCCCCAGGGCGTCGAAGGTGACGGCCCAGGGGTAGAGGAAGACGATCTCGATGTCGAAGACGATGAAGAGCATCGCCGTCAGGTAGTACTTGATCGGGAATCGCCCGCCGCCCGCGGCCTGCGGGGTGGGCTCGATACCGCACTCGTACGCCTCGAGCTTGGCTCGGTTGTAGCGCTTGGGGCCGATGATCGATGCCATCACCACGGAGAAGACCGCGAAGGCTGCCCCGAGCGCTCCCAGTACGAGGATGGGCGTGTAGACGTTCACCGCTCCTCGCTCCTTCCAGTCGACGATCGCTGCCGGCGGGCGGCCGCTGCGGGCCGTTTTCGGGCCGGTGTGCCGTTCACGAAGATCGTGTGTATGTGAGGCAGTTCACAAGCCCGAGTCGAGTGCATCCTATGCCCGCCCCTCTGTGATCTGCGACACGGGGTACGGCAAGGAGTTTGTGATCTCCACCACCTGACGAAGGATCATGATCGAACTCGGGTGAAGACCTTCACACCCGAAGCTCCGGATCGATCACAAAGCGTCATTGCACACCGCATCCATGCTGGTGAAAGGGGGTGTGCCGTATCAAGGAGCATCCGTCGTGCGCAAGTTTGCGCTGGACGGCCGATCCCTGTTAAAGGGTCGGCCGACCCCGTCGCACACCCGCCGCCCGGCCCTCCCGGGGCCCTCCCGGGCGAGCACCGGAGGAGCACGAAACGAGTCACGGACGTTACAAGATCGTGAATCCGTGCTCAATCTGTGACCTCCAACACGTCCGACCCCCATACGGAATCCGGGCCTTGCACCGGCGCGGCCCTGTGTGCCACCCCTCCGAAAGGAACCGGATCAATCGGACAACTGCGTGGTCACGACCCCACAGCGGGACAATGATCGATTACCGGAATGACCTCCGGCGGCATGTGAAAGGCACCCAAGCGGAGGCGTCTGTGCCGGGTGTGACGCAGGACACTCCTGTTGAACCGGAGCCCCATGGCTGATAGCCGTGGTGTCATGTCCCAGACCGCGCACAAACCCAGCCACCGGAAACCCCGCCGCAGCACCGGGCACCCCCTGCTGCGCCCGGGTGTTGCCGGTGGCGTCCTCAGCACCATCGCGGTGACCGCCGCGGCCGCCCCCTCCTCCGCAGAGGAGAAGGACCAGGTCACCGGCACCATCGAGATGCCCACGCTCACCGCCGGTCTCGCGGCCGACGCCCAGCAGGCCGGTGACGCGACGCAGGCGGTCGCGGTCCGGTACGAGGCCGAGGCGGCCCGCGTCCTGGCCGCCGAGACGGCCATGAAGAAGGCCGAGGCCAGGGCCGAGGCCGAGGCCGAGCGGAAGAAGGCCGCCGCCGAGGCCGCCCGGGAACGGGCCGAACGCGAGGCCGAGGCCCGGGCCCGCGCCGCCCGCGACGCCGAGCGCGCCGCCCTGGCCACCACCAAGACCGCCGAGACCGCCGAGACCGCCGAGAACACCGACAGCGGCACCACCGCCACCCAGGCCCCGGCGGGCAGCGGCAACGTGGCCGCCCTCATCGGCTTCCTGCGCGCCCAGGTCGGCAAGTCCTACGTGCTCGGCGCCACCGGCCCCAGCGCCTACGACTGCTCCGGACTGACCCAGGCCGCCTTCCGCCAGCTCGGCATCAGCCTGCCGCGCACCTCGCAGAGCCAGTCCACCGCGGGCGCCCAGGTCTCCCTGGACAACCTCCAGCCGGGCGACATCCTCTACTGGGGCGCCGCCGGCAGCGCGTACCACGTCGGCGTCTACATCGGCGGCGGCCGCTTCATCGGCGCGCAGAACTCCTCCACCGGCATCGTGGAGCGCGACCTGAGCTACGACCCGCCGTCGGGCGCGGTGCGCGTGCTGTGACGCCTCCGGCGTCCCCGTGACAACCGTGTGGGGCCCGGCCGGATCTCCGGCCGGGCCCCACACGCGTCCGCCCCCACCATCGGCCGCCGGGCCCGGTCCGCCACCGCCCCGCCCGCGGCAGCGCGCCCGGCGGAGCCGGAAGGCGCCGCCCACCCGGGCACGCCCGGCCGGCAGACGCGAAGCGCCCCGCACCGTCCGGGCCGACGGGCCCGGGCCGTACGGGGCACCCCGCGTACCCGCGCTACGCGCGCGGCGCCACCTTCGTCAGCCCGTTGATGATCCGGTCCATCGCGTCCCCGCCCGTCGGATCGGTCAGGTTCGCCAGCAGCTTCAGCGTGAAGCGCATCAGCATCGGGTGCGTCAGCCCGCGCTCCGCCGCCAGCCGCATGATCTTCGGGTTCCCGATCAGCTTCACGAACGCGCGGCCCAGCGTGTAGTAGCCGCCGTAGGTGTCCTTCAGGATCCTCGGGTAGCGGCGCAGCACCAGCTCCCGCTGGGCCGGGGTCTGCCGGGCGTGGGCCTGGACGATGACGTCGGCCGCGATCTGCCCCGACTCCATGGCGTACGCGATGCCCTCGCCGTTGAACGGGTTGACCATGCCGCCCGCGTCACCGACCAGCAGCAGCCCCCGGGTGTAGTGCGGCTGCCGGTTGAACGCCATCGGCAGGGCCGCGCCGCGGATCGGGCCCGTCATGTTCTCCGGCGTGTAGCCCCACTCCTCGGGCATCGAGGCGCACCACGCCTTGAGCACCTCCCGCCAGTCCAGCTCCTGGAAGGAGGACGAGGTGTTGAGCACGCCCAGCCCCACGTTGGAGGTGCCGTCGCCCATGCCGAAGACCCAGCCGTAGCCGGGCAGCAGCCGGTCCTCCGCGCCCCGGCGGTCCCACAGCTCCAGCCAGGACTCCAGGTAGTCGTCCTCGTGGCGCGGGGAGTTGAAGTACGTGCGCACGGCCACGCCCATCGGCCGGTCCTCGCGCCGGTGCAGGCCCATCGCCAGCGACAGCCGGGAGGAGTTGCCGTCCGCGGCGACCACCAGCGGCGCGCGGAAGACCACCGGCGTCTTCTCCTCGCCGAGCTTCGCCTCCACACCGGTGATCCGGCCGGTGCGCCCGTCGCGGACCGGCGCCCCGACGTTGCACCGCTCGTACAGCCGCGCCCCGGCCTTCTCGGCCTGCCGGGCGAGCTGCTCGTCGAAGTCGTCGCGCCTGCGGACCAGTCCGTAGTCCGGGTAGCTGGCCAGCTCGGGCCAGTCGAGCTGGAGCCGGACGCCGCCGGCGATGATCCGCAGCCCCTTGTTGCGCAGCCAGCCCGCCTCCTCGGAGACGTCTATCCCCATCGCGACGAGCTGCTTGACCGCCCGCGGGGTCAGTCCGTCGCCGCAGACCTTCTCCCGGGGGAAGGCCGTCTTCTCCAGCAGCAGGACGTCGAGCCCGGAGCGCGCCAGGTGGTACGCGGTGGTGGACCCGGCGGGCCCGGCCCCGACCACGATCACATCGGCACTGTGCTCGGAGCTTGCCTTCGAGGGGGACTCGGGGGACTCGGCCACGACGGACTCCCACAGAACTCGGTGTTCAACGTGCCGGTCGCGCCGGGCACTGGACAGGCTGCAGTCTATGGGGGCGCCCCGACACCCCGGAGAGAAGGGATGCCCCATGCCGTCCGCACCACCGGCGCCGCCGTTCTCGCTGCGCGTACCGACCGCCCGGGACGCCGCCGCCTGGCACCGCCTCTTCGACGACCCGGCGGTGATGAAGTTCTTCGCGGACCCGCACCCGGACCTGACCGGATACGGGGAACTCGCCGCGCGGCAGCGCCGGTACGCCGCCGAACTGGGCTTCTGCCTGTGGACGGTGCTGGACGGCGCCGGGGAGCCGGTCGGCTTCGCCGGCGCCCAGCCCTGGCGGAAGGAGTGGGGGCCGGTCGGCGAGATCGAGATCGGCTGGCGGCTGGGCAGCGCCCACTGGGGGAAGGGCTACGCCACGGCGGCGGCCCGCGAGACGCTGGAGCGCCTGCGGGCGGCCGGGGTGCGGCACGTCGTCGCCGTGGTCAAGGAGGGCAACGAGCGCTCCGTGGCCGTCACCCGCCGGCTGGGGATGCGTCCGGCCGAGAGTTACGTCTCGACGGTCTCGGGCGCGACGGCGGTCTGCCACCGCCTGGACCTGTGAGCCCTGTGAGCCCCGCGGCCCCGCGTCCTACGCGGCGAAGCCCCGGTGCAGGGCGACGATCCCGCCGCTCAGGTCGCGCCAGGCGACCTTCGTCCAGCCCGCGTCCTGGAGGCGGCGGGCCAGGGCGGGCTGGTCCGGCCAGGCTCGGATGGACTCGGCGAGGTAGACGTACGCCTCAGGGTTGCTGGAGACCGCCTCCGCCACCGACGGCAGGGCCCGCATCAGGTACTCGGTGTAGACCTTGCGGAAGGGCTCCCAGGTGGGGTGGCTGAACTCGCAGATGACGACCCGGCCGCCCGGCTTGGTCACCCGCAGCAGCTCACGCAGGGCGGCGTCGGTGTCCTGGACGTTGCGCAGCCCGAAGGAGATGGTGACGGCGTCGAAGACACCGTCAGCGAACGGCAGCTTCGTCGCGTCCCCGGCCGTGAACGGCAGCCACGGCTCGCGCCGCTTGCCCTCGCGCAGCATCCCCAGCGAGAAGTCGCACGGCACGGTGAACGCCCCGGCGGACGCGAAGGGCAGCGACGACGTCCCCGTACCGGCCGCCAGGTCGAGCACCCGCTCCCCCGGCCGCGCGTCCACGGCGCGGGCGACCGCCTTCCGCCACACCCGGTCCTGCCCGAGGGACAGCACGTCGTTGGTGAGGTCGTACCGGGCCGCCACCTTGTCGAACATCGCGGCGACTTCGCGGGGCTGCTTGTCCAGGGATGCGCGCGTCATGCGCTCATCCTCGCAGCCCCGCCCCCACCCCTCCGGCCCGCCCCGCCCCGTTCTCCGCCGTCGGCACACGCGCTCCGGTCGGTGAGACAACCGGGCACCGAGTCGCCCGCGTGCCGGGGGACGGCCCGGTCCGCCCGTCCGAAGCGGGCGGACCGGGCCGTTCCGACAGGGGACGGGGCGTTCCTCAGTAGAGGAAGTACGAGGAGATGCGGTTGTCCCACTCCGCCGGAGCCACCCACTTCTGGTGGGGCCCGATCTCCAGCCAGTCACCCCCGTAGTTCCTGTCCGAGAAGACCCGGATGCGGTAGTCGGAGTCGTTGATGATCGAGGAGATCCTGTCGTCCTTGCCGCTGAGGCCCGGCGACCAGACCGGGCGGTTCTCGAGCAGCCCCGTGAAGTCCGCACCGTCGTAGACGCACACCGGCGCCACGGTGGGATGCGGCCAGGGGCAGGTCTCCGCGGGCGTGGCCGCCGACGCGGCGGGAGCTCCCAGGGTCAGCAGGCCACCGAGGGACACGAGCGTGCCGAGCGCCACTCCAAGGCGACGAGTCTGCGACATGGTTCTTCTCCTTTGGTGTAGTGCGTCATGAGGAAACGACTGGGAAATCGGCACCGAAGCGATGGGGAGAGCCAGTGTTCCGGTGTTTCGGCTGACCCCCTGCGACGGGTCGTTCCATACGGAGCAGGGCCGAGCAGGCCCGTCGTGGCCCGGGACGGGGTCGAACAGGTACCGGCCCGCACCCGGCCGCAGCCGTGACCGTCCGCCCGGACGGGAGGCCGCCCGTCACCGCGCACGGTGACCATCTGCGTCCTGTGCCACCCGGAGACCGAACGCGGGACATTCCCCGTCGTCCGGAACAGCCTGCTCGTCATACAACCGCCTCTGTGTCCGTGGACACCGACACGTGCACTTGCGGATACCGGTCCAGCCGAACGGTTCAACGTGCAACAACGGCACGCGGTTCACCGGAGAGTTCCGACGGCGGCATGAAGGGGCGCGGCGAAGCCACGGTTCCGCTCCGCCTGCGAAACCTGCCCTTCACCATCCGTCCAAGAGGAAAGCGGCCTCGGGCGACCCGGGCCTTCGCCGTATGTCCACAGGTGCCGTGGCCTTCTGCCTACGGCGCCCGGCCGATCCCCCGGCCGTCGTCATCCCTGCGGCCGCCAGACGTAGCGGACGTCCGGTTCGCGTTCCTCGTTGCGCAGTCCGTCGGTGTACTCGGCCGCGACGAAGCCGTGCCGCTCGTAGAACCGCCGAGCCGGCCCGTTGACCTGGAACGTCCACAGGCCGAGACCCTGCGGCCGCCGCCGCTTGGCCAGTTCCGCGAACCGGTCCCCCAACCCCCGGCCGCGCCACGGCGGATCGAGGTAGAGCTGTTCCAGCTCCGCGCCGTCGAGCACCAGGAGACCGGCCACACGGTCCCCGGCGACCGCCACCCAGCTCTCGCACCGCGGCACCACAGCATGCGAGAACCAGTCCCGCACCTCGTCGTCACCGTGCGCGCGGCGCACGGTCGGCAGCGCGGCGGCGAAGGACCGCAGCCACACCTCGGCCATCCCGCCCGCATCGCGTTCCCCGGCCCGCCGGAGCACGAGGTCGTCACCGTCCACGGCGCGCGACTATGCCGGACGGGCACATCGACACAGCAGGCTTCAAGGCCACCGTCCACCGCATGCGTCATCACTGCCACCGGCCAATCACCCCGGTGCTGCGCCTGCCGGAACACAGCGTCGGCACCCGCCGGCTTCACCCTCCTCGGGGACCTACGACAAACGAGCCCAGCCCCGGTTCGGTACGCGTGAGCCCGGCTTCCCTCAACCCGCGCAGGGCTTTCTGCGCAGTGGCCACCGCCACTCCGAACTCCTCCGTGAGGGCCACGACGGACGGGACACGGCTGTTGGGAGGATAGGTCCCGTCTTCGATCCGGGCAGCGAGGATGTCCCGGACCTGGATCCACTTGGCTCGCGTCTCGTCAAGCTCCGTCATACGCCCGACCGTAGATCGGTGTAGTACTCACCGCGATCTATAGAATAGAGTAGAACCCCCTAGTACGCTTGACAAAAGAGAACCCCCGCGACGGCGGCAACCGTCCGGGGGCAATGGCCGATCACTGCTTAGGAGTGAACGACATGGCAAGGGTACTCACCGCCCTCCTCCTCCGGCTGTTTCCACCGTCCGGACGGCACCGCCGTACCACCGAGCCCGAGCCCCGCGTCCGGTGCAAGAAGCCCGGCCACTACGGCGCCGTGCACTGGCACCTGTGCCCGCCGTGCCGCCGGCCCGACATCCCGCGCCGCACGCTCATCCGCACCACCCGCGCCGTACTGACCGTGCCCGGCGGCCACACCCCGCACCCGCCCCGGCGGCACCTCCACCCGCACCAGGTGCAGGAGCAGCGGCGCCGGGCCCTGGAACTCGCACTGGACGGCATCGACGTCGGCCCGCAGATCATCCACGGCATGCGAGTGGCCGCGTGAACACCGTCCGGGCGGCCTTCTGCCGACACCGCGACCCTCGCCCGGCGAGAGTCGAGATCGCCTTCATCGCCCAGAACTCCGGCCCCGGCGTCTCCGTCGTCGCATGCCGGGAGTGCGCCACGCCGGTACTGAACCGCCACGCGGACCGCAAGCGACGTGCCCGCACCACCCCGGGCACGGACCCGGAGAGGCGAGGATGAGGCCCCGGACGGCGGAGAACTACTACTCCGCGTACTGCCGCTTCGGCGGCTGCGAAAGCTGCGACGAGGACAGACCACCGGCCCGCCCTGTCGAAGGCCTGATCCACCTGATCTGCACGTTCCCGTGCCACACCGCCCTTGAGCGGCGAGAAGCGGCCATAAGGGCCGCCGAACAGAAGCGGAAGTAACCCAGGAGAGTTCGAGGCGTCCCCGTGCCGACCGCCTGTCAGCCAGGTGGTCGGCACGGGGACGGCCGCTGTTGCGGCTGCTGTTCTCCGGCTCTCAGGTCTGCTCCAGCCATCGCAAGCGCTGCCCCAGGGACGAGGCACCGAGGTTCGCTGGGGAGACGCAGTCGATGAACCCATGATCGGGACCGGGACAGCGCGATCATGACGCGATGCCGGGGCCGACAGATGACTCCCTGAAACCCCGGCTCTTCCTGTCCCAGTCCCGATAGTGCCGACAGCGCCCCGTCAGGGCGCGCGGGGGGGGCGCACCACGCGACAAACATGCTCTCCGGCCCCTCCTCGACACGGGCTGTGTCCGAATCCTTTGCCTCACCGTCAGCAAGCCCGGTACACAGGGCACTTACAGGTGTCCGCGCTGTGACCAGAGGAAGCATCATGTCGTTCGATGAGGAGTGGGCCCAGCTCGTGGCCAAGGCCACACGGGAGCGGGAGACTCGCATGCGGCTCAACGGGGACAGCGGCGGGAGCAAAGGCGGTGGCGGGAAGAAGCTCCAGGTCACTCCAGACGAGCTCACCAAGCGTGCGGGCAGGACCGACGCCATCCGCGGTGACCTCGGCAAGGCCGACGACGCCGCGATGAGAGAGACGAAGCAGGTCGCGGCCGGCTTGAAGGGCTTCAAGTCCGCCGGAGCGTTCGCGGTCTTCCAGGAACGCTGGGAGGAGCAGATGAAGTATCTGCAGGGCCTGCTGAGCGACGGCGTCGCGAAGCCGTTGCGCTCGGCGGCAGGCGAGCTTCAGCGCGAGGACGGCGACCGGGCCAAGGTGATCGACGGGCTGAGGATCGAAGAGGACGAGAAGGCGGAGAAGAAGTGACGCTGGGCTACAGCACCGTCAAGGACGCCGATCTCGCTCCACTGTCCGAGGCGGTCACCAAGTGGCGGAACCTGCCCGGCCAGTTCGACACCATCGCCACCTCTTTCCAGAACGAGGTGTCCAAGGCCCTGCGCACCTCCGACTGGGAGGGGGAGGCCGCGGAGGCGGCCTTCAAGAAGTTCGACGGGGTGGAGAAACAGCTGAAGAACGCCTCCGAGGAGGCCAAGGACGTTCATCGGCTGCTCGACAACGCGCTGGAGAGCTTCCGCTCCGCCCAGAAGCGCCTTCGGGACGTCGCCTCCGAGGTGGCCGAGGACAGGAATCTGAAGCTCTCCCCCGCCGGGCTGGTGTATCTGGACCCTGACGACAAGAAGGAGCCCAGTCGGCTCGCCGTCCTCAAGCAGGCATACGAGGACGTGGTCCGTGGCTACAACAACCGGATCAGCACAGCCCTCGCCGACGCCACCGAGGCCGACACCGCACTGCACTGGGCCCTCTCCCAGGACCCCAACGGGCGCTCCTCCGGCTTCCACCCGGACATGTTCCACAGCATCAAGGACGCTCAGCGGGGGCGCCGCGAAGCCCGCAAGGACGCCGACACCCTCGTCAAGCTCACCGCGCTCGGCAGAGACATGACCGACGAGCAGCTCGCGCAGTTCAACCGCCTGGCCAGGAAGCACGAGGGCGACCCCTACTTCGCCGAGCGTTACGCGACCAAGGTCGGTCCCGAGGGAACCCTGCGGTTCTGGCAGGGCATCGCCGACCAGCGGCGTCACTCCGACAAGGACGCCCTGAAGACTCTGGCGGACGTCCAGAAGTCCTTGTCCTACACCCTCGCCACCGCCTCGCATTCCGAGAGCGACGCGATGCGGGAGTGGAAGAAGGAGATGATCAGGCTCGGGGACGAGCGCGTCTACTTCACCCACTCGGGCGCGGCAGCGAACCTCCCGAGCCAGGGATCCTACGGCTTCTCCATCATGAGCAGCCTGATGCGCCACGGCGAATACGACACCGGTTTCCTGAAGGAGTACGGGGAGAAACTCATCAAGTTCGAGAAGGACTACGAGGGAAGCCCCGAAGATCTCTGGTACGTGGACGACCACAAGGCCCGACTCAGCTTCGGTTCCGACTCCGGCAACGACCCCATGGCCGGCTACCTGGAGGCACTGGGGCACAACCCAGAAGCCGCCAAGGAGATGTTCCAGTCTGCCAAGTGGGCGAATAATCCAGAGGAGGTGGATAATCTGGATCCTGATTTGAATTACCTAATGCGCGAACGCGAATGGTTGAAGGATTCTGCTTCCAGCGAAAAGGAACACCTCGGCTACGGGTACGACGAACTGGGGCACGCCTTGGAAGCTGCCACCCTTGGAGTTCCCTATGACCGCCCCGATCTGGGCCTGCACCGTGACGCCACAACAGCGAACGTCATGAGCCAAGTAGTATCAGTCGTCGGCTTTGATTCCGACTACGTCACAAATCGCCCTGGGGTCGGTGATAGCTTGGCTAAAGCAGGCGCTGGCTACATGGACGACTTGAGCTGGGCCACTTCAAATTACGCCGACATAGACCACGATTCCGAGGTAAGAGACAGGGCTTTTCGGAACGACGGAAAAGACGGCCATATCAGACTCGGAGAGAACCTGACCAAAGACTTTCTGGAAAACGTGGGAAAGCATCCAGGAGGTTACGAGATTCTGTCTGCGGCACAGGAGACTTATGCAGTCAGCGCGCTGAAGAACTACCCCGAGCCCAACGAAGAACTGAACCGCATCATCGACACAAGCGCAAAGTTTCATTCCATTCTTGACAACGCAAGAGCCGAGCACATCGACAGCAACGCAGAGAACAAGAGTCAGGAGTACGCCGAAGCGGCGGAGTGGAAAAGTTTTGCGGTGAGCCATGGAGTCGGCCTGGGCGTAGGACTCGCCACCCTGCCCTTCGGGGGTCCCACTACTTCTGCAGCGGTTTCCTTTTTGGTTCCAACGATCATAGAAGGAGCCGGTGACGCAGTGGAAACCAAGCTTGGGATCGACATCGACCAGGCACTAAGGGAAAAGGAGAAAGAACTCGAGAGCAAAACAGAAATCGAGAAGGAAAAGTTCGAGGAAATCGGAAAATCGCGCGCCGCCGCCCCTCTCTCCGCATACGCAGAGGCTCACAACATGCCCAGCGACGACCCCTGGTTCTCGGAGCGCAGAAGATTCATCGAACTCTACTACGGGAAATAAAGAAGCAGGCAAAAGGTTGGAAGGTCGATGAGAAAAAGAAATTTTCCTTCCGGTTCGACGGCAGCAGCGGCCTTGTTCACCGCGATAGTTCTTGTCACGCTCCCGGGATGCACGGGAGAGAGTGGGGAGGACAAAGTAAGTGCGGAGTCAACTTGCGGCGGTCTTTCTAACGCTGCGGCCGCCGCACTGACCGATATTACAGGAGCGGATCGCTTCTACTCTTCCTCTCAGGCCGACGTCGAAGATTTCTCTGAAACCGTCCCCAAATCCGCAGAAGAAGGCAACAAAGATTCTCTGACTTTCTGCAGGGCGTCTTACCAGAAGGGCGAGGAATCGTCTAGCCCGGTGGTGCGCTTCACTCTGTCCGACAGATCCGAGGTGCCACCCCCTGCAAAAGAAGAAGTAATCGGGGAAAAGTATTTTCCTGTCGCCCTGCAAGCCGTAAGCGACACCAAGGGCGCTGATATATATTTTAACTGTCGCACATCGTGGGCAAAAAACAAAGATGGCTCTGCCGTGATACACGCAGAACTCGAGTATGAGATATCCAGTAAAGCTGGGATGAGTACCCTTCGGAGGAACATGGACATACTTCAGCATGTGGCGCGCAATGTCGCCGGGGAGCTGGGGTGTGAGAACCACGGGGACATCCCCGAGCGGGATGAGCCCTGGTAGGAGTCAGGCGCGGCGGTGGAGGAGGCGGCCGGCGAGGATCGTGGCCAGGCAGGAGCCGTCGGTCTCGTCGTGGACGGCGAGGTCGGCGCGGGCGCCCGGGGTGAGGGTGGCGGGCCGGGGCGCGGGGAGCACGGGCAGGCCCGAGCGCCGGACCGCCGTGCGGACCGCGGGGCGGGTGAACGGGCCGACCAGTGAGGTGACGCCCTCGCGCAGCAGGCGCTGCAGGCCGCGGCGGGCGCTGTTGCCCCAGCGCACCTCGTCCATCGCGAGGGCGGCCAGGGCGGGGCCCGTGAGCGGTTCGGTGCCGGGGATGCCGGGCAGGCCCACCTCGCGCGGGTCCGGGTGGTAGGCGGCCTCCAGCCAGGCCGCCGCGTCGGCCGCGCAGCGGCCGGGGCCGAGGACGCCGAGCCAGCGGCGGACGCGGGCGGCCGGGTACTCGGCGTCCAGCTCCGGCAACGGGCCGAGTGCGGCGATCCGGTCGCCCCCGACCGCCACCGCGTACCCGGGCAGCGGCTCGCCGTCCTCGGTGGCGCGGACGGCGAGCGGGGCGTGGATCGTCAGCAAGGGATCAAGGGGGTGAGGGCGGGTCAGGACGCGTCGATCAGCTTGAGTTCGGGGTGGGCCGTGCCGCCGTCGATCGCCGTGGAGGACAGGTGGGAGACGACCCGGTCGTCCACCGGGTCGTTCGCCGGGTCCTCGTGGACCACCAGGTGCTCGTACGTCGTGGCGCGCTGCGCCGGTACGCGGCCGGCCTTGCGGATCAGGTCGATCAGCTCCATGCGGTTGGAGCGGTGCTTCGCCCCGGCCGAGGAGACCACGTTCTCCTCCAGCATCACCGAGCCCAGGTCGTCCGCGCCGTAGTGCAGGGAGAGCTGGCCGATCTCCTTGCCCGTCGTCAGCCAGGAGCCCTGGATGTGCGCGACGTTGTCCAGGAAGAGCCGGGCGACGGCCAGGATGCGCAGGTACTCGAAGATCGTGGCCTGGGTGCGGCCCTTCAGGTGGTTGTTCTCCGGCTGGTAGGTGTACGGGATGAAGGCACGGAAGCCGCCGGTGCGGTCCTGCACGTCGCGGATCATCCGCAGGTGCTCGATGCGTTCGGCGTTGGTCTCGCCGGTGCCCATCAGCATCGTGGAGGTGGACTCCACGCCCAGCCGGTGCGCGATCTCCATGATCTCCAGCCAGCGCTCGCCGGACTCCTTCAGCGGCGCGATGGCCTTGCGCGGGCGCTCCGGCAGCAGTTCGGCGCCGGCGCCCGCGAAGGAGTCGAGGCCGGCGTCCCGGATGCGGGTGATCGCCTCCTCCACCGACACGCCCGAGACCTTCGCCATGTGCTCGACCTCGGAGGCGCCCAGCGAGTGGATCACCAGCTCGGGGAAGCGCTCCTTGATCGCGGAGAAGTGCTTCTCGTAGTACTCGACGCCGAACTCGGGGTGGTGGCCGCCCTGGAACATGATCTGGGTGCCGCCCAGCGCCACCGTCTCCGCGCAGCGGCGCAGGATGTCGTCCAGGTCCCGCGTCCAGCCCTTCGCCGTGTCCTTGGGGGCGGCGTAGAAGGCGCAGAACTTGCAGGCGGTGACGCAGACGTTGGTGTAGTTGATGTTCCGCTCGATGATGTACGTCGCGATGTGCTCGGTGCCCGCGTACCGGCGGCGGCGCGCCGCGTCGGCGGCCTGCCCCAGCGCGTGCAGCGGGGCGTGCCGGTAGAGCTCCAGCGCCTCCTCGGCGCTGATCCGCCCACCCTCCGCGGCACGGTCGAGTACGGACATCAGGTCGGCGTTCTCGGTCACCGGGCGGTCCTTTCGGGTCGTGCTGCGCTGTCCGGGGCGTCCTGGCGCGGGATCCGATCCAGCCTACGACAGCGCTCCGGGCGCGTTCCGGCCGGTCGGGGCGCGGGCTCGGGCCAGGAGTCAGGCCGGGAGTCGGGCCAGGAGTTCGACGCGTACGTCGGCGGGGAAGCCGGTGATGGGCCCGGTACGGCGGGCGAACTCGGCGATGCCCGCGAGCTGCCCGGCGCCCAGCCGGAAGTCCAGCGTGGTGAAGTACCGCTCCAGCAGTTCGGCGTCGAACGCCTCCCAGCGGGCCGCCTGCTCGGCCACCTTGCCGACCTCCGCCAGGGACAGGTCCCGGGAGGCGAGGAAGGCCCGGTGGACCTCGTGTACGTTCTCCGGCTCGCGGGCCAGGTAGTCGCGGCGGGCCGCCCAGAGGGCGAAGACGAAGGGCAGCCCGGTCCACTCCTTCCACATCGACCCCAGGTCGTGGACGTGCAGGCCGAGCCGGGGCGCGTCGTGCAGGGAGGCGCGCAGCGCGGCGTCGCCGATCAGCACGGCGGCCTGCGCCTCCTGCATCATCAGGCCCAGGTCGGGCGGGCAGGTGTAGTAGGCGGGGGTCAGGCCGTACCGCTCGGCGAGCAGCAGCTGCGCCAGCCGCACCGAGGTGCGGGAGGTGGAGCCGAGGGCGACGCGCTCGCCGTCGAGGTGCTCCAGCGGCACCTTGGAGACGATCACACAGGACATGACGGGCCCGTCGCAGCCCACCGCTATATCGGGCAGGGCGACCAGCCGGTCGGTGTGCCGGAGGAATTCCACGAGGGTGACGGGACCGATGTCGAGATTCCCCTCCACCAGCTGTTCGCTCAGCTTTTCCGGGGTGTCCTTCGTCAGTTCCAGGTCCAGCAGGGTGCCGGTGTGGACCAGGCCCCAGTAGAGGGGGAGACAGTTGAGGAACTGGATGTGCCCGACGCGGGGCCGCCTCCGGAGGGGCTCGGCGGCGGGCTGGCCGGGGGCAGAACTTTCCACCTGGTGAGACTACCGCCGGGTCGCCTGCCGGGCGGGCGGGGGTGGGCCCGGGAGGGTGTGACACGCGGCACGACGCGCCCGGGAAAGATCGCTCTTTCCCTCCCCGGGGCACCGTGCTAGGCTCGCAGCAAGTTGCAGTTTGGTTTCCTTGCAGTACAGAGCCTGCGGAGCATGTAACCGCAGGCTCTCGTCGTTTTCAGACTTCTTTCATGGGGTTCTGGAGCAGGGCAACCCTTATAGGCCCAAGGAGGGCTTATGGCTACCGGAACCGTCAAGTGGTTCAACGCTGAAAAGGGCTTTGGCTTCATCGCCCAGGACGGCGGCGGTCCCGATGTGTTCGTTCACTACTCCGCGATCAACGCCAATGGGTTCCGCTCCCTGGAGGAGAACCAGGCGGTCACCTTCGACGTGACACAGGGCCCGAAGGGCCCGCAGGCGGAGAACGTCACCGCGGCCTGAGTTGCCCCGGCTCGGCCAGGACCCTGGCCGTGTCGGCGTGGTCAGCCCACTCCCACGTGGCTGAGGCGCCGGCAGACGACCGGAAAGCAGTACCAAGGAGCCCCCGCCCGAGGCGGGGGCTCCTGCCTTTGCCGTACGCGGTTGCCGTACGCGGCGCGCGGCGTCAGGCCGGTACGGGGGCCGGGTCGCCCGGACGGCGGGCGCCGGGGTCCCCCGCGGTGTCATCGGCTTCGGTGCCGGCGCCGGTGTCCTCGTCGAGGTCGGCGATGTCGAAGCTGCGGGCGCTGTCGAACCTCTCACGGTCCAGGATCCGTTCCCGGGCGGCGACCAGCACCGGGACCACCGCCTGGCCGGCGACGTTGGTGGCGGTCCGCATCATGTCCAGGATCGGGTCGATCGCCAGCAGCAGACCCACGCCCTCCAGCGGCAGGCCGAGGGTGGAGAGGGTCAGCGTGGTCATCACGACGGCGCCGGTGAGACCGGCGGTGGCGGCCGAGCCGACCACCGAGACGAAGGCGATCAGCAGGTAGTCGCCGACGCCGAGGGAGATGCCGAAGATCTCCGCGACGAAGATCGCGGCGAGTGCCGGGTAGACCGCGGCGCAGCCGTCCATCTTCGTCGTCGCGCCCAGCGGCACCGCGAAGGACGCGTACTCCCGCGGCACGCCCAGGCGCTCGGTGACCTTCTGGGTCAGCGGCATGGTGCCGACCGAGGAGCGCGAGACGAAGCCCAGCTGGATGGCGGGCCAGGCACCGCGGAAGAACCGCAGCGGGCTGACCCGGGCGACCGTCGCCAGCAGCAGCGGGTAGACGCCGAACAGGACCAGCAGGCAGCCGATGTAGACGTCGGCGGTGAAGGTGGCGTACTGGCCGAGCAGGCCCCAGCCGTACTCGTTGATGGCGTTGCCGATCAGACCGAGGGTGCCCAGCGGGGCCAGCCGGATCACCCACCACAGCGCCTTCTGCAGCAGCGCGAGGGCGGCCTCGCCGAAGGAGAGCAGCGCCTCGGCCCGCGCGCCCAGGCGCAGGGCGGCGATGCCGGTGACGGCGGCCAGGAAGACGATCTGCAGGACGTTCAGCTCGGTGAACGGGGTGACGACGTCGGTCGGGACGATCCCGGTCAGGAAGTCCAGCCAGGAGCCGGTGTTCTCGGGCCGTGAGCCGTCCTCGGGGGTCAGGCCGGTGCCCGCGCCGGGGTTGGTGAGCAGGCCGATGGCCAGGCCGATGGAGACGGCGATCAGCGAGGTGGCCGCGAACCACAGCAGGGTGCGGGCGGCCAGCCGGGCGGCGTTGGAGACGTTGCGCAGGTTGGTGACCGAGACGGCGATCGCGAAGAAGACCAGCGGGCCGACGGCCAGCTTCAGCAGCTGGACGAAGGTGTCGCCGATCCGGTCCAGGGTCGCGCCGAGCCACTCGGCGCCGGTGGCGCGGGCGGCCCAGCCCAGCAGCACGCCGAGGACGAGGCCGAGGAGGACCTGGGCCCAGAAGGGCACCCGGGGCAGCCGCGGGCGGCGGACGGGCGGTCCGGAGGACGGTTCGGGAGCCGGTTCGGGGGATGTTCCGGCGGATTCGTGGGGGGATGCGTGGGAGGACACGGGCACACTCCGGTGATGCGTCGGGGACGGGAACGACGGAGCTCTCGGCAGCCGGAGACGGCTGTACCGCGGGGGAACAGGCCGGCGGAGAACTCGACGGTCCCGGAAAAGCGGACGGAGGGGAAGGGCGCACGGCGCAGGCGGGCCGTACCGGGCCCGGACGGGCCGCGCGGCCGCGGTCGCTCAGCGGCCGGCGCGACAGGCCGCCGCCGACAGGCGGCAGAGGTCGACGTACAGCCGCGCCACGAGCAGCGCGCTCTCTCCCAGGGGCGGGGGGCCGGGAGGCGCCGCCGGCGGCGGGACGCGGTCCGCGGTCGTCATGGCTCCCCTCTCGTCCGGTGCCGGTTCCACGTGGTCGTGGCCCGCCCGGGAACGGGCGGGCCACGAGGCGCAACACCCCGCCGGGAACGGGTATTCCCGGCGGGGTGCGGTGCGGACGGACGGCGGGTCGGCGGGGGCGGGCGGGGCCGCCTACGCGGCCTCGTCCTCCTGGCTCTGGCTGGCGGCGAGCTTCTGCCGGACGCTCCGCCTGGTCCGCTCCACGCGCGGCGCGATCCCCTCGGACATCTCGTCGCGCTGCCTGCGCAGCAGCACCAGGCTGAGCGGCGCGGAGACGATCAGGGCGAGCATGACGAGCCACAGCGGGTTGGCCCTGCCGACGGCCTCGGGGATGATCCCGGCGTAGGCGAGCGCCGCGAGGACCACGAAGCAGGCGGCGAAGATGCCCAGCCGCATGGCCGTGTAGCGGAGCACCGCGCGCGACATGCGGCCCCCGGTCGCGGCTCCGGTGGCGGCCGGGGTGTCCTTCGGTGTGCTCTCCGGCTTCTCCGGTGTGCTGGTCACGGTTGTGGTCCTTTCGGCGCGGCCCGGCTCAGCGGAGCTGGAGCCACATGGTGATGTCGTCCCGGAAGTCGTCGTCCGCGACCTTGATCGCGTCGGGGACGCGGCCGACCTCCTTGTAGCCGCACGAGCCGTAGAAGTCCTCCAGCCCGAGTCCGCCCCGGCAGGTGAGCCGGATGCCCCGCATGCCGTCCATGCCGCGGACGGCGTCGGCCACCGCGTCCATCAGTGCGCGTCCCTCGCCGCGGCCCTGGCGGTCCGGGCGCAGCATCACGGTGTACAGCCACACCCAGTGTCGCATCAGCCGGTGGGTGTTGAAGGTGACGAAGGCGGTGCCCGCCGGCCGGTCCTCCTCGTCGTACGCCACCAGCAGCCGCATCCGGCCCTCGGCCATCGCGTTCAGGTGCCGGAACAGCTCGGGCCGCACGTCGTCGGCGGTGACGGGCGGTACGTAGCCGACGGCGCCGCCCGCGTTGGTCACCGCCGCCCACAGCTCGCAGATGCCCTGGGTGAGCCGTGCGTCGGTGGGCGGGTCCAGGACGTGTCTCAGTGCCATGTGTCTCCTCCCCCTGCCGTCCCTCTGCTGCCTCTGCCCTGCCTGCCCCTGCTCAGACCCGCATCGGCTGCGGGGACTCGCGCCGCGCCGGGTCCGGACCGTCGTACTCGCGGATGATCTCGTAGCGCGTGTTGCGCTCGACCGGGCGGAAGCCCGCGTCCCGGATCAGCTCCAGCAGGTCCTCGCGGGTGAGCTTGTCGGGGGTGCCGTAGTTGTCCGCGTCGTGGGTGATCTTGTACTCGACGACCGAGCCGTCCATGTCGTCCGCGCCGTGCTGGAGCGCGAGCTGGGCGGTCTGCACGCCGTGCATCACCCAGAACACCTTCACGTGCGGCACGTTGTCGAACAGCAGCCGGGAGACGGCGAACGTCTTCAGCGCCTCCGCGCCGGTGGCCATCGTGGTGCGGGCCTGGAGCCGGTTGCGGATCTTGCCGTCCTTCATGTCCACGAAGTCGTGCTGGTAGCGCAGCGGGATGAAGACCTGGAAGCCGCCGGTCTCGTCCTGCAGCTCGCGCAGCCGCAGCACGTGGTCGACGCGGTGCCGGGGCTCCTCGATGTGGCCGTACAGCATCGTGCACGGCGTCTTGAGGCCCTTGGAGTGCGCCAGGCGGTGGATGCGCGACCAGTCCTCCCAGTGGGTGCGGTGGTCGACGATGTGCTGACGCACCTCCCAGTCGAAGATCTCCGCGCCGCCGCCGGTCAGCGACTCCAGTCCGGCGTCGATCAGCTCGTCGAGGATCTCGGAGGCCGACAGGCCGGAGATCGTCTCGAAGTGGTGGATCTCGGTGGCGGTGAACGCCTTCAGGGAGACGTCCGGCAGGGCCTTCTTCAGCTCCCGCAGCGAGCGCGGGTAGTAGCGCCACGGCAGGGTGGGGTGCAGGCCGTTGACGATGTGGAGCTCGGTGAGGTTCTCGCCCTCCATCGCCTTCGCCAGCCGCACGGCCTCCTCGATGCGCATGGTGTACGCGTCCTTCTCGCCCGGCTTGCGCTGGAAGGAGCAGTACGCGCAGGAGGCGGTGCACACGTTGGTCATGTTCAGGTGGCGGTTGACGTTGAAGTGGACCACGTCGCCGTTGAGCCGGGTGCGCACCTCGTGGGCGAGCCCGCCCAGCCAGGCCAGGTCGTCGGACTCGTACAGGGCGATGCCGTCCTCGCGGCTCAGCCGCTCACCGGCGCGTACCTTCTCCTCCAGCTCACGCTTGAGCCCAGCGTCCATGCGTCGCCGCCTCCTCGTTCCTGTGTACGGGGACCTGCGGGGTCCTGCGGGGCCGTCCGTTGCGGGCAGCCCTCCGAGCCTACGCCTGCCCCACCGCGTGCCCGCGTGCCGGGGGCGCGCGGAGTGCGGGGCTCAGCCGCCGTCGGGCAGCTCGCCGACCCGGTTCTCCCACTTGGTGGAGAGGACGACGGTGGTGCGGGTGCGCGAGACGCCCTTGGTGGTCGACAGCCTGCGGATCGTCCGCTCCAGGCCGTCCACGTCGGTGGCCCGCACCTTGAGCATGTAGGAGTCGTCGCCGGCGATGAACCAGCAGTCCTCGATCTCCGGCAGCTCCCGCAGCCGGCCGGCCACGTCCTCGTGGTCCACGGAGTCGGAGAGCTGGATGCCGATCAGCGCGGTGACCCCCAGGCCGAGGGAGGAGGCGTCCACGGTCGCGCGGTAGCCGGTGATGACCCCGGCGGCCTCCAGCCGGTTGATGCGGTCGGTGACGCTGGGCCCGGAGAGACCGACGAGCCGGCCGAGTTCGGCGTACGAGGCTCTGCCGTTCTCGCGCAGCGCCTGGATGAGCTGTCTGTCCACCGCGTCCATGCGTCCTGGTGCCTTCCGTCGTGTCAGCGCTGTGGGGTGTGCGGGGTGCTGTCCGGTGCCGCCTGGTCGCCGACAGCTTCCTCGCCGGTCCTGCCGGTCTCCGCCGGTCCTGCCCGGCCCTCTGGTCTCCTGGCCTTCTGACTGCTTCCTGCTCGAATCTAAGGCATACGGTCACGGGACCCTACGACTGGCCCTGTGCGGCCCCCAGCTCGCCTTCCCATCGGCGGTAGAGCCGGTGCGGGACGCCCACCGCGTCCAGCGCCCGGCCCGCCACGAAGTCGACCAGGTCCTGGACGCGGGCCGCGCCCGCGTAGAAGGCCGGGGAGGCGGGCAGCACCACGGCCCCGGCCTCGTCGAGGGTGACGAGGTGCTTCAGCGTCTGGCCGCTCAGCGGGGTCTCGCGCACGGCGACGACCAGCGGGCGCCGTTCCTTGAGCGTCACGCTCGCGGTGCGCTGGAGCAGGTCCTTGGAGAGCCCCAGCGCGATCCCCGCGACGGACTCGGTGGAGGCCGGGACGACGAGCATGCCCCTGGCGGGGTACGAGCCGGACGACGGGCCCGCCGCCAGGTCCCCGGCCGGCCAGTACCGCACGGTGCCGGGTCCGGTGCCGGGCCCGGACCCGGAGCCGGGTTCGGCTATCCGCACCCGGTGGGCCTCCGGGGTGCCGTCCGCGTCCCTGGCCAGCCAGCGCCGCAGGTCCTCGCGCCAGTGGGCGTCCCGGAAGGGGTGCCCGGTCTCGTCCAGCAGCGTCAGCCGGGCCGCCCGGCTGACCACCAGGTCCACGTCCTCGCCGGCCGACAGCAGCGCGCGCAGCACCGACGCGGCGTACGGCGTCCCGGACGCCCCGGAGACACCGACGACCCACGGCCGTCGCAGACTGTCACTCACGGCACCGAGCCTAAACCGGGCCCGGGCGACCGCGCCCGGGCGGGTGCCGCCCGCCCCCGTGAGGCGTTTCCGCGCCGTCCGGGGCACCCTGGACCCTGGCCGCATTCGCCCCGGAGTAGTTGGATCGTCGTATGACCGTCACCCGTAAGAGCCTGGCAGCCGCCGGCTGCGCCCTTCTGATAGCCGCCTCGACCGCCTGCGGCTCCGCAGCGCCCGCCGACGCCGAGTCCCGGGCCCGCCGGGCGGTCGAGAAGCTGGGCGAGTGGGAGACGGTGACGGTCACCACGGCGCTGGACGCCTCGGCCGGCGACATCCGCGCCTTCGCCCGGCGCGGCCTTCCGGTGCCGGGCCTCCCGGAGACCGGGACGGCCGCCGGTCCCGTGGACGCCCTGCTGCTGTCCCGGGCGGAGACGGTGCTCACGATCGGCGCGGACCGCCCGCTCAAGGACGTCGGGGACGCCGGAGACTCCGAACACGTCGCCTCCGCCCTCATGGTCAACCTCGGCGGCAAGGACCTGGCCGGTTACAAGGCGATCGGTGACGGCTTCTACGTCCGCGTCCACTGGGACCGGCTGGCCGCGGAGCTGGACTGGCGCGACGACACGGTGAACAGGGGCGCCGAGCTGGCGGCCGCCGCGGACGAGCTGCCGTCCTCGCTGGCCGCCGCCCGGAACCTGTTCCGGGGCGAGTGGGTGCGCATCGACCCCGGGGAGTTCGAGCGGTTCGCGACGGTGGCGGGGGTCCGGTACGGCGAGGCGGCGACCCGGCTGGCGGACGGGGCGGAACTGCTGCTGGGCGCCAGGTCCCAGCACCGGGTGTTCGACTCGGTGCGCGAGGTCCTGGACGAGCACGCGGTCTTCCGGGACGGCGGACGGCGCGACGGCGCGGAGCGGGTGACGGTCACCCTCCCCGCCCGCGAGACCGCCCGGGACCTGACGGCCGCGCTGGTGCCGCTGGAGGGGGACTCCGGCGGGATCGGGGCCTGGAGCAGGCTGCTCGACGGCGTGCCGGAGAAGGGCCGGATCACCCTGGAGCTGGAGCTGCGCGGCGCCCTGTCGAAGCTGACGGTGGACCTGGGGCAGTTCGCGGCGGGCGAACCGGACGGCGCGCGGGGGGCGCCCGGCGGGCGCGGGGCGGGGAAGCTGCCGCTCACCCTGACCTTCGCCCCCGGGCAGGCGATCCGGGTGGACACGCCGCCGGCCGCGGAAGAGCTGGAACCGCAGGACGTGGTGGGGGCGGTGTTCTACACCGAACTGGCCGAACGGCGGGCCGAGCGGCAGGACACGAGGGAGCCGGGCGAATCCGTCCCCTGAGCCCCGTCCGTCGAGTCCCGTCCGTCCCGGAACTCCCGACCCGGTTCATGACGTTGTCGTACACGACGGCGAAAACGGGCAGACCCACAGGGCGGGGCGGGCTCGGGCCCGGCACCGCGCGGCCGCGCCGCGGCGTACGGACAGGACGGGACCGAACGGGGAGAGGCCAGATGGCATACGGATCGACGACCGGCTCGACCCGCTCGTCGCGCATGTCCAGGGCGGTGTCGGCGGGTGTGCTGATGCTGGCCTGGTTGAGCCTGCTGTGGCTGCTGGAGGCGATCGACGTCGCCACCGGCAACTCGCTCGACGACTACGGCGTCTCGCCCCGCGAGACCGACGAGCTGATCGACATCGTGCCGGCGGCGTTCCTGCACTTCGGCTTCGACCATGTCGCGGCCAACAGCCTGCCGCTGCTGGTGCTCGGCTTCCTCGCGGCGGTCCGGGGCATAGGCCGCTTCCTCGCCGTCTGCCTGACGATCATCGTCGTCAGCGGTGCCGGGGTGTGGCTGACCGCGCCGGAGCACTCGGTCACGGCGGGCGCCTCGGGCGTGGTGTTCGGGCTCTTCGGCTACCTGCTGGTCCGCGGTTTCGTGGACCGCGACGCCCTGGACATCACCGTCGGCATCACGGTCGTCCTGCTCTACGGCTCGATCCTGTGGGGCGTGCTGCCCACCAACTCGGGCGTCTCCTGGCAGGGCCACCTGTTCGGGCTGATCGGCGGAGTGCTGGCGGCGTTCTGGTTCCGCCGCTCCACTCCGCTGGGCCGGTCCCGGCGGGCCTCGCTGCCCCGCTGACGGTGGCGCCGGGCCGGCCGGCGCCACCGGTTCACCGCCCGCCGGCCGACGCGGTTCACACCGTCAGGCCGCGCAGCACCAGATCGATCAGCGCGCAGAGGAAGAGCGCTATCCCGACGAAGCCGTTGACGGTGAAGAACGCCCGGTTCACCCGGGACAGGTCGCCGGGCCGCACGATGCCGTGCTCGTAGACGAACGCCACCGCCACGATCGACAGTCCCGCCCAGTACGCCACCCCGGCTCCGGTGAGCGCCCCGTACCAGCCCAGCAGCACCACCGTGACGGCGTGGCCGGCGCGAGCGCCGTACAGCGCGCCGGCCACGCCGAAGCGCGCCGGTACGGAGCGCACCCCGTTGGCCCGGTCCGAGGCGGTGTCCTGGCAGGCGTAGATCAGGTCGAAGCAGCCGATCCAGGTGCCCACGGCCAGCCCGAGGACCACCGCCTCCCACGACCACGCCCCGGTGACGGCGAGCCAGGCGCCGACGGGCCCGATGGCCTGGGCGAGCCCGAGTATGGCGTGCGGGAAGTCGGTGAACCGCTTCCCGTACGGATAGACCACCATCGGCACCACGGCGACCGGCGCGAGCGCCAGGCACAGCGGGTTGAGCAGCGCCGCGGCGGTGAGGAAGACGGCCAGCGCGACCAGCGCGCCCGCCCAGGCGGTGCGCACCGACACCGCCCCGGTGACCAGTTCGCGGGTGGCGGTGCGCGGATTGCGGGCGTCGATCTCCCGGTCGATGATCCGGTTGGCGGCCATGGCGAAGGTGCGCAGGCTCACCATCGCGACGGTGACGAGGAACAGCTCCCACCAGTGGACGCTCCGGTCCGCCAGGAACATCGCGGTGAGCGAGGCCAGATAGGCGAAGGGCAGCGCGAAGACCGAGTGCTCGATCATCACCAGCCGCAGGAAGGCCCTGATCCGGCCCACCGGGCGGGCGGTCTCCGGCCGTACGGTTCCGGCGGCGGGGGTGGCCGCCGCCGCCCCGGTGCCGCCCGTGCCCGTGCCCCCGGCGGTGTCCTCGGTCCCTCCGGGGTCCCCGGTGTCCTCGGTGACGGAACTCACAGGCCGTACTCCCGCCAGCGGCGGTCGACCTTCGCCGCGGTGTCCGGATCGGACACGACCATCTCCGGCCAGCCCCCGTCCCGCGTGTACCCCTCCTCGGGCCACTTGGCGGTGGCGTCGATGCCCGCCTTGCCTCCCCAGAACTGCTGGTAGGAGGCGTGGTCCAGATGGTCCACCGGCCCCTCGGTGAGCAGCAGGTCGCGGGCGTAGTCGGTGTTGCCCAGCGCCCGCCATGCGACCTCGTGCAGGTCGTGGACGTCGCAGTCGGCGTCCACCACCACGATCAGCTTGGTCAGCGACATCATGTGGGCGCCCCAGATCGCGGACATCACCTTCTGCGCGTGCTTGGGGTACTTCTTGTCGATCGAGACGATGGCGCAGTTGTGGAAGCCGCCTGCCTCCGGCAGGTGGTAGTCCACGATGTCCGGAACGACGATCTTGAGCAGCGGCAGGAAGAAGCGCTCCGTGGCCCGGCCCAGCGGCCCGTCCTCCGTCGGCGGGCGCCCGACGACGATCGACTGGAAGACCGGCCGCTTCCGCATGGTGACGCAGTCGATCGTCAGCGCCGGGAAGTCCTCCTGCGGGGTGTAGAAGCCGGTGTGGTCGCCGAACGGGCCCTCCGGCAGCGTCTTCCCCGGCTCCAGCCAGCCCTCCAGCACCACCTCGGCGCGGGCCGGGACCTGGAGCGGCACCGTCTTGCAGTCCACCATCTCCACCCGCCTGCCCTGGAGGAAGCCCGCGAGGAGGTACTCGTCGATGTCGCCGGGCAGCGGCGCGGTTGAGGCATATGTCACAGCGGGCGGGCAGCCGAAGGCGATGGCGACCGGCAGCCGCTCGCCCCGCCGGGCGGCGACCTGGTAGTGGTTGCGGCTGTCCTTGTGGATCTGCCAGTGCATCCCGATGGTGCGCCGGTCGTGCCGCTGGAGCCGGTAGAGCCCCAGGTTGCGGATGCCGGTCTCGGGGTCCTTGGTGTGGGTCAGGCCCAGGTTGAAGAAGGAGCCGCCGTCCCCGGGCCAGGTGAACAGCGCGGGCAGGCTTTCCAGGTCGACGTCGTCGCCGGTGAGCACGACGTCCTGGACGGGCGCCTCCTTGACCTTCTTCGGCGGGACGTGCGCCATCGTGCCGAGTTTGCCGAACGCCTCCCGGAAACCGACGAATCCCTGCGGCAGCTCCGGCCGCAGCAGTCCGCCGATCTTCTCGCCGATCTCGTCGTACGAGGTCAGGCCCAGGGACTTCAGCATCCGGCGGTCGGTGCCGAAGACGTTCATGGCCAGCGGCACGCCGGAGCCCCTGACGTTCTCGAAGAGCAGGGCCGGGCCGCCGGCCTTCTGGACCCGGTCGACGATCTCCCCGACCTCCAGATGGGGATCGACCTCGGCCTTGATCCGGACGAGGTCGCCGTCGCGCTCCAGGGCCCGCAGCAGCGAGCGGAGATCGTCGTACGTCATAGGGGTAAGTATCCGACACCCATTACCCTGGGCGTGTCACGGGGCCCGTTCCGGCTCCGTCCGGCATCTCCGGCCCATGGGCCCGCTGGCCCACCACATGCCGCTCTATCGCATTCAGGGGGCGTTGCCCAATGCTCAGGCTTCTTCCGACCGTTCTGATCCTGGCGGTGTGGATCTACGCCTTCATCGACTGCCTCAACACCCCCGACAGAGAGGTGCGGAAGCTGCCGAAGGGGGCGTGGGTCCTGATCGTCCTGTTCTTCGGCATGGTGCTGCTGGGCTCCGTGGCCTGGTTCATGGTGGGCCGGCCCCGACGCAACACCCCCTACGGCGCCACCCGGCCGGCCGAGCGCCGCTGGGTCGCTCCGGACGACAACCCGGAGTTCCTGCGGTCGATCACCGAACGCAACCGGCGGCCGGAGCCCAAGCCCGAGTCCCGGCCGGAGCCGGGGCCGGAGGCCGGGGACAAGAAGCCCCGCCGCGACCGGGAGCGTGACGGGGAACTCGGCAGGAAGCGCGACGCCAGGCACGACGCCAAGCGTGACAAAGAGCACAACAACAACACGGAGAACGGCGGCGGGGCGGACGAGGCTCCGCCCGCCGCCTCCTGAACCGGCCGCGGGCCGGACCTCCCGGTCCGGCCCGCGGCCGACTGTGTGTTCGGCGCGTACCGCCCGGCCTACACGCCGGCGTAGGAGTGCAGTCCGTCGAAGAAGACGTTGACGCCGTAGTAGTTGAACAGGAAGCACAGGAAGGCGATCAGCGCCAGGTAGGCCGCCCGGCGCCCCTTCCAGCCGGCCGTGGCGCGGGCGTGCAGGTAGCAGGCGTAGCCGACCCAGGTGATGAAGGACCAGACCTCCTTGGGGTCCCAGCCCCAGTAGCGGCCCCAGGCGTTCTCCGCCCAGATCGCGCCCGCGATGATGGTGAAGGTCCAGAACGGGAAGACCGCCGCGTTGATCCGGTACGCGAAGCCGTCCAGGGAGGCGGCGCTGGGCAGCCGCTCCAGCACGGAGGAGGCGAAGGCGCCCGGCTTCCCGCCCGCCTCCAGCTTCGCCTCGTAGCGGTCCCGGAACAGGTACAGCAGCGTGGCGACCGCGCCCAGGTAGAACAGCGCGCCGCAGACGATGGCCAGTGAGACGTGGATCCACAGCCAGTACGAGTCGAGCGCCGGGACGAGCTGGTCGCTCTCGGTGTAGAAGACCACGATGGCCAGGCCCAGGTCGAGCAGCACCGTGGTGACCAGCGGCAGCCCGATCCAGCGGACGTTCTTCCGCGCCACCAGGAAGCCCAGGTACGCGCCGACGGCGACCATCGAGAAGGCCGTCGAGAACTCGTACATGTTGCCCCAGGGGGCGCGCTGCACCGACAGGGCGCGGGTGAGCACCGCGGCGAAGTGCAGCAGGAAGGCCAGGACGGTCAGCGAGACGGCGATCCGGCCGTACAGGTCGCCCCGTTCGTCCCCGCCGGCCGCGCCGGGCCCGTCCGGCAGGTCGGCGCGGCGGCCGGCGGCGGAGCGGGTGACGACCTTCGGCCTGTCCAGCACGCTCGTGCCGCCGGAGGTCCGCACGGTGACGGAGACCCCCTCGGCGGCTCCGGTGCGCTCGGCGCTCCGGGCGCCCTCGGCGCGCAGCGCGGCGGCCGTCCGGGCCACCCGGCTGCGGCTGCCGAACACCCACTCGACGATGTGCGCGACGAAGGCCAGGGCGTAGACGGCCATCGCCGACCTGATCAGCAGATTGCTGAACTCGGCCAGGTTCTCGTTCGCCGCGACGGCGAGGTGCACGGCGTTCACTGCGGCGTTCACTCGGTCTCTCCTCGTGACGAGGGTTCGGCGCCGCCCTCGGCGGCGTCCGGTGTGTCCGCGGGCTCCGCCGCGGCGGTCTCTTGCGGTACGGACTCCCCGGCGGTCTCCTCCGGGCCGGCCCGTCCGGGCGCCGAGGGCGCGGCACCGTGCAGTGCCGCCGCCAGCTCGCCCAGCTCCTCGGGGACCCGCGCGGACTCGCTGCGGCCGAGCGCGGCCATCTCCACGACGGTGGTCCCGTCCGCGCCCCGCTCGGCGCGCACCCACACCCGGCGGCGCTGGATGAACAGCGAACCGGCCAGGCCCAGCACGGCGGCGCTCGCCCCGGCCAGCGCCCAGCCCTCACCCGGCTCCTGGGAGACCTGGAAGCTGGCCCACTGCTCGACGCTCTCGAACTTCAGCGTGCCCGCGCCGTCAGGCAGCTCGACCGACTCGCCGGGGCGCAGGTCGATGCGGAACAGGTCCCCGTCCTCGGCCTTGAACTGCTCCATCTTGTCGGTGTCGAGCTGGTAGATGTTCTGCGGGATGCCGGAGTCGATCCCCAGGTCGCCGTGGAAGGCGTTCATGGACAGCACCGGGTAGTCCAGTTCGGGGAAGGTCGAGTGCGGCCCGCGCTGCGCGTCGATCCCGTAGGTGGGCGTGAAGATGCCCTGGAAACCGAGCTGCTCGCGCTCGCCGTCCTTGTTCCGGTAGTCGGTGACCTTGACCACGCCCGTGGAGGTGAGCCCGAGGCTCTCCTGCGGCAGGAAGGGCACCGGGCCCCGGAAGGCCACGTCGCCCTGCCCGTCGGTGACGGTGACGACCGGCGCGTAGCCGTGGCCGACCAGGAAGACCTTCGACTCGCCCACCTTCAGCGGGTGGTTGACCTCGATGGACGTCTGCTTCTCGGCGCCGTCCGCGCCCTCCCAGTACGTCACGTCGGCACGGAAGGTGCGCGCGGTGCCGCGCTGCGGTCCGGTGCGCTCGAAGGTGGCGTGGAACTCGTCCAGCCGGAAGCCGAAGGCGTCCAGGTCGGCGGTGTCGTACAGCGAGCCGGAGGTGAAGTCGTCGTACTGGGTGAGGGTGTTGGAGAAGCCGTCGCCCTCCACGATCAGCTTGCCGCCCTCGGAGTTCCACAGCTGCCCGGCCGCGAAGGCCAACAGCATCACGATCAGCGAGATGTGGAAGACCAGGTTGCCGGCCTCGCGCAGATAGCCCTTCTCGGCGGCGACCGAGCCGCCGGACGCGGACGCGCCGGACGCCGGGGACAGCTCGGTGCGGAAGCGCCTGCCGCTCAGCAGCGACCGGGCCGCCGTCAGCACCTCGTCCGGCTCGGCGGCGGTGCGCCAGGTGGTGTGGGCGGGCATCCGGGTCAGCCGGCGCGGGGCGCGCGGCGGCCGGCCGCGGAGCTGGCCGGCGAACTGCCAGGTGCGCGGCACGATGCAGCCGATGAGCGAGACGAACAGCAGGATGTAGACGGCGGAGAACCACACCGAGCTGTAGACGTCGAAGAGCTGGAGCCGCTCGTAGAGCGGTCCCAGCGTCTCGTGCCGCTGCCGGAACTCCTCGACGGCGAAGGAGTCCACGTCCTTCTGCGGGATCACCGAGCCGGGGACCGCCGCCAGCGAGAGCAGGAAGAGCAGGAGCAGCGCCACCCGCATCGAGGTGAGCTGCCGCCAGAACCAGCGCAGCCAGCCGGCGGTCTCCCGGGCGTACCACGCCGCGGCGCCCGCCGCGCCGGGGCGGCGCGTCCCGCCGAACGAGCCGGGCACGGGCTGCCCCGGCGCCCCGGTACCGCCGTCCGAGGGACGGTCGGCGTCCACCGGCGCGGTGGACAGCCGCGCGGCGGCGTCCCGCTCGTCGGTGGCCGTCCCGCCGGTCCCGGCGGTGGTGGAGTCGGTGGTGGTGGAGTCGGTCATAGCTCAGATCCAAACGGTGAAGCCGGAGGACCACACCTGTAGCTCGTAGACGATCCGGTCCCAGCCCCCCGTGACGAGCAGCAGCCCGACCGCCACGAGCATGCCACCGCCGGCCCTCGTCACCCACACGTAGTGCCGCTTGACCCAGCCGAAGGCGCCCAGCGCCCGCCGGAAGGCGAGCGCGGCCAGCACGAACGGCAGCCCGAGCCCCAGACAGTACGCCACGGTCAGCAGGGCGCCGCGCCCCGCGCTGGCCTCGTTGAACGCCAGGAACTGCACGGCCGACAGCGTCGGCCCCACACACGGCGTCCAGCCGATGCCGAACAGCGCCCCCAGCAGCGGAGCGCTCGCCAGGCCGACGCCCGGTCTGGTGTGGAAGCGGATGTCGCGCTGGACGAACCGGGACATCACTCCCGCGAAGGCGAGCCCCAGCAGGATGATCAGCACGCCCATCACCCGCGAGATGGTCTCCCGGTGGTTCTGGAGCGTGGCCCCGAACCCGCCGAACAGCGCCCCGCCGGAGACGAACACGGCGGTGAAGCCCAGTACGAACAGGACGGCGCCCAGGAACATCCGGCCGCGCCGCGCCTCGGCCAGGTCGGTGCCGCCGACGCCGGTGACATAGCTGAGGTAGCCGGGCACCAGCGGCAGCACACAGGGCGAGAAGAAGGAGACCAGACCGCCCAGCACCGCGATCGGCACGGCCAGCAGCAGGGCGCCGGAGACGACGGTCTCGTTGCCGTCCGTGACGGCGGCGAGGCTCGTCAGGCCGGACAGCTCGGACAGTCCGGGAAGCCCGGGGTCAGAAGGCATCCGGCGTCACTTCTCCGCCATCACCGGTTCGAGCGCGGCGCGCAGGTCCTTCTCGCTGAGCGCCTTCAGGGCGCGTACGGCGATCCGCCCCTCCCGGTCGATGATCAGCGTGGAGGGGATGGCCTGCGGCGGGAGGTTGTCCTTGAACTTCAGGATCAGCCTGCCGCTGGGGTCGTACAGGCTCGGGTACTCGATGCCGTAGGTGCGGTCGAAGGCCTCGGCGTTGGCCTTGTCCAGGTCGCGGGTGTTGATCCCGACGAACCGCACGCCCTCGTCCGCGGTGTCCTTGGCGACCTTGGCGAGGTTGGGCGCCTCGGCGCGGCAGGGCGCGCACCACGATCCCCAGACGTTGAGGACGACGACCTCGCCCCGGTGGTCCGACAGGGACAGCCGGCCGCCGTCCACGGTCTCGCCGGAGATGTCGGGGGCGGGTTCGCGGTCCTTCTCGGGGACTCTCGTGATCTGCCCGGTGCCCTGGACGAACTGCGCGTTGCCGGAGGAGGCCCCGGCGTTCTCACCGCCGCCACATCCGGACAGCGCGAGAACACCGGCGACGGTCCCGGCCAGGACCGCTGCGAGGCGGCGGCCGGGGCGCGGAGGGCGGCGTCGGAAGGCGCGGCTCTGACTCATGTGAAAAGTTTCGCATGCGCCCGAGGGCGATCTTCCGCGCCCCCCTTGTCCGCTTCGCGGCCTCCCGGACCCGTCCGCCGCCCCTCCCCGGTCAGGCCCCGAACCCCTTGCTCTTCCCCTTCACCGGCTTCGCCCCCGCCCGCAGATGGGGCGGCACCAGGTCGTGGGCCGGCTCGGTGTAACCGACCGAGACGATCCGGTCGCCGACGAAGGTGAAGGTCGTCAGCGAGGCCAGGGTGCACTGCCGTCTGCGCGGGTCGTGCCAGAGCCGGCGGCGCTCGACGAAGCTGCGCACCGTCCAGATGGGGAGCTGGTGGCTGACGCACAGCGCCTCGTGGCCGCGGGCGGCGTCCCGGGCGGCCTCCAGCGCGGCCATCATCCGCACCACCTGGTCGTTGTACGGCTCGCCCCAGGACGGCCGGAACGGGTTGCGCAGATGCGGCCAGTTCGCGATCCGCCGCAGCGCCCCGTCGCCGACGCCGAAGGTCTTCCCCTGGAAGATGTTGTCCGCCTCGATCAGCCGCTTGTCGGAGGCGACCTCCAGGCCGTGGAGCTTGGCGACCGGCTCGGCGGTCTCCTGGGCCCGCTCCAGCGGGGAGGCCACCACGTACGCGATGTCGCGGTGGGCGAGGTGCTCGGCGACCCGCTCGGCCATCCGGCGGCCCAGCTCGGAGAGGTGGTAGCCGGGGAGGCGGCCGTAGAGGATCCCCTTGGGGTTCTCCACCTCGCCGTGCCGCATCAGGTGCACCACGGTCCGCTGCCCGCCGGCGTGCTGCTCCCGCTCCCCCGCGGTCTCGGGGGTGACGGTCACGTCCGCCGGGTCCGTCGCTCCCGCCGGGTCCCGGGCGGCGTCCAGCGGACCGTCGGCCGGTTCGTTCCCGGGGCCGCTCGCCGTGGCCGTCACGCCCTCGCCTCCCCCTTCTCGTCGGCCCAGCCGTCCCCGCCGGCCCGCGCCGCGGCGCGGGCGGCGTGGGGCAGCGCGTCCGCGATCCGCTCCACGGCCCGCTCGTCGAGCGCGGTGGAGACGAACCACGCCTCGAAGGCCGAGGGCGGCAGATAGACGCCCCGGGAGAGCATCTCGTGGAAGAAGGCGGTGTAGCGGAACGTCTCCTGCCGCCCGGCCGCGGCGTAGTCCACGACGTCCTCGTCGTCATCGCCGGTGAAGAAGACCGAGAACATGCTGCCCGCCCGCTGCAGCCGGTGCGTCACGCCCTCCTTGGCCAGCGCCTCGGTGACCAGCGACCGGAGCTCGGCCGAGACCGCGTCCAGCCGCTCGTACGCCGCGTCGTCCAGCAGCCGCAGCTGGGCCAGTCCGGCCGCCGTCGCGACCGGGTTCCCGGAGAGGGTGCCCGCCTGGTAGACGGGCCCGGCGGGGGCGAGGCGGGCCATCACGTCGGCCCGGCCGCCGAAGGCCGCGGCCGGGAAGCCGCCGCCCATCACCTTGCCGAAGGTCATCAGGTCCGGCACGACGCCGTCCAGGCCGTACCAGCCGGCCTTCGAGACCCGGAAGCCGGTCATCACCTCGTCGGAGACGTACAGCGCGCCGTCGGCCTCGCACAGCCGCTTCAGCCCGGCGTTGAAGCCCTCGCGCGGCGGCACCACGCCCATGTTGCCGGGCGAGGCCTCGGTGATCACACAGGCGATCTCGCCGGGGTGCGCGGCGAAGGCGGCGGCGACCGAGTCCAGATCGTTGTACGGCAGCACCAGGGTCTCCCCGGCCTGTGCGCCGGTCACCCCCGGGGTGTCCGGCAGACCGAAGGTGGCGACCCCCGAACCGGCGGCGGCCAGCAGCGCGTCCACATGGCCGTGGTAGCAGCCGGCGAACTTGACCACCTTGCTCCGGCCGGTGAAACCGCGCGCCAGCCGGATCGCGGACATCGTGGCCTCGGTGCCGGAGGAGACCAGTCGTACCTGGTCAACGGGGGCGACCCGGGCGACGATCTCCTCGGCCAGCTCGACCTCGCCCTGTCCCGGGGTGCCGAAGGAGGTGCCGCGCGAGACCGCCGCGCGGACCGCCTCGGTCACCGCGGGGTGGGCGTGCCCGAGGATCATCGGTCCCCACGAGCACACGAGGTCGACATACTCGCGGCCGTCCGCGTCGGTGAGGTACGGACCGGTACCGGACACCATGAAGCGGGGCGTACCGCCCACGGCGCCGAAGGCGCGCACCGGAGAGTTCACTCCTCCAGGTGTCACAACGGCGGCACGGTCGTACAGCGACTGCGATACTGGTGCATCGTACGGATAGTTCACGCAAGCCATGGTCTCAGAGCCTCGCGCACATGTGCGGCCGGGCGTTTCACGGCCCGCCAGAAGGGGAGGTCTCTGAGACGATGATCGGGTCGCGCGGCGGAGCCGCGGGTGGTCGGTTGGGTGGTGACATGCAGCGCGGTGGCGGACTGGGCGAGGGCACGGGGGACATCGGTCCCAGGCGCGCACGGGGCCGGCACCGGCGCAGGGCTTCCGAGGCGGCGGAGACCGCCGACACGGCGGAGACGGCGGAGACGAGGATCGGCAAGGGTGGCCGGGTGGGGGTGACCTACAAGTACTTCGGCGCACCGGACGGCGCCACAGCCGCCCGGGTGCCCATCTCGATGCGCCCGGAGGAACTGGGCGGGGACGAACTGGGCCACGGCATGTTCACCCGGATCAAGCCGGAGACGGTGGCCGCGATGGTCCTCACCGGCATCGAGGGCATACCGCTGCACAAGGTGCCCCCGCTGGAGCTGGTGGTCCTCCACTCCGACTACGCCGTGGTCAAGCTGCCCATGACGGTCACCGACCCGCTGCGGGGCGTCGGCGAGGAGTCGGTGGGCGCGGCGGCCTTCATCTGGTCCACCGTCCCCGACCGCGGCGGTCCGCGCGACGCCTTCGACGTCTACCAGCTCCTCCACGAGTGGCAGGACTTCTCGCACCGCCTCCACGAGGCGGGCCACCAGGCGTACTGCCTGGTGTGGCCCTGACCCCCACCGGGAAGGGAACCGGTCCCCGGCGGCCCCGGGAACCCCTCGCGGGCAGGGCCCGTACGGCAGCCCGTAGCCTCCTGGCATGCTCGTCGCCCGCTCGGCCGTCCTCTTCGCCCTCGCCGCCCTGCTGGAGATCGGCGGCGCCTGGCTCGTCTGGCAGGGGGTGCGCGAGCACCGCGGCTGGGTGTGGATCGGCGCCGGGGTGCTCGCGCTGGGCGCGTACGGCTTCGTCGCCACCTTCCAGCCCGACGCCCACTTCGGCCGCATCCTGGCGGCGTACGGCGGGGTCTTCGTCGCCGGCTCGCTGCTCTGGGGCATGGCGGTGGACGGTTTCCGGCCGGACCGCTGGGACGTGACGGGGGCGCTCGTCTGCCTGGCGGGGGTCGCCCTGATCATGTACGCGCCGCGGGGCGGGTGAGGCGGCCGGGGGTCCGGGGGTCGTCCCCCGGAAGACCGCAGCATGTACGCGCCGCGGGGCGGGTGAGGCGGCCCGCTCCGGCCCTCCGGACTCCCCGGACCTATCCTGCGAGCGGCACCGCGACATCCACCACCGGGAGGGCCCGCCCATGACCCAGTCCGCCGAGCGACCCGCCGCAGCACGGCCCGCCGCGCCCACCGCCGTCGTCACCGGCGCGAGCAGCGGCATCGGAGCCGCGACCGCGCGGCGGCTGGCCGCCGAGGGCTACCGGACGGTACTCACCGCCCGCCGCGCCGAGCGCGTCGAGGCCCTGGCCGCCGAGCTGACCGGCGCCGGCCACCGGGCCGAGGCGTACGTCCTGGACGTCACCGACCGCGCCGCCGTGGACGCCTTCGCCGGGCGGCTCGGCCCCCTCGCCCCCGGCAGCGTGCTGGTCAACAACGCGGGCGGCGCCCTGGGCCTGGACCCGGTCGCCACCGGCGACCCGGCCGACTGGCGGTCGATGTACGAGGTCAACGTGCTCGGCGTGCTGAACATGACCCAGGCACTGCTCCCGGCCCTGACCGCCTCCGGCGACGGCACGGTCCTCGTGCTGTCCTCCACCGCGGGCCACGGCACCTACGAGGGCGGCGCGGGCTACGTCGCGGCCAAGCACGGCGCCCATGTCCTGGCCGAGACGCTGCGTCTGGAGGTGTGCGGGCAGCCCGTGCGGGTCATCGAGATCGCGCCCGGCATGGTGCGCACGGAGGAGTTCTCCCTCACCCGCTTCCGCGGGGACGAGGAGAAGGCCGCCAAGGTCTACGAGGGCGTCGCCGAGCCGCTGACCGCCGAGGACGTGGCCGACACCGTCGTCTGGGCCGTGACCCGCCCGCCGCACGTCAACGTCGACCTGCTGATCGTCCGCCCCCGCGCCCAGGCGTCCAACACCAAGGTGCACCGCGAGGGCTGAGCGCGCCGGGAACGCCGGTGGGGCGGGCCGCCGGGCCCGCCCCACCTCGTCCGCGCCGTACGGCTCGGAGCCGGTTCAGAGCCGCTCGGGCGTGCGGATGCCCAGCAGCGCCATCCCCTGGTGCAGGGTGCGGGCGGTCAGCTCGCACAGGAAGAGGCGGTTCTCCACCGTCGCCTCGTCCCCGGCCTTCAGCACCGGGCACTGGTCGTAGAACGTCGTGTAGTGCGAGGCGAGCTGGTACAGGTACGCGGCCAGCCTGTGCGGCTCGTACGTCTCGGCCACGCCCGCCAGCGTCTCGGCGAACTCGTCCAGATGAAGCCCCAGGGCCCGCTCCGCCGAGGCGAGGGCCAGCTCCGGGTGCGCCGCCGGGCGCGCCTCGCCCGCCTTGCGCAGGATCGACTGGATCCGGGCGTAGGCGTACTGCAGGTAGACGCTGGTGTCGCCGTTGAGCGAGACCATCCGGTCCAGGTCGAAGACGTAGTCGCGGGACATCGACGTCGACAGGTCCGCGTACTTCACCGCGCCGATGCCCACCTGGGCGCCGCGCTCGGCGATCTCCTCCTCCGTCAGCTCCAGCCCGCCCTGCTCGGCCTTCTCCCGCACCACGGCCGTGGCCCGCTCGACGGCCTCGTTCAGCAGGTCCACCAGCCGGACCGTCTCGCCCTCCCGGGTCTTGAACGGCTTGCCGTCCTTGCCCAGCACGGTGCCGAACGCCAGCTGCCGGGCGGCGCCCTCGGGCAGCCAGCCGGCCCGCCGCGCGGTCTCGAAGACCATCTTGAAGTGCAGCGCCTGCCTGGCGTCCACCACGTACAGCAGGGTGTCGGCGCCCAGCCTCCCGACCCGGTCGCGGATGGCGGCCAGATCGGTGGCGGCGTAGCCGAAGCCGCCGTTGGACTTCTGCACGATCAGCGGGACGGGCTTGCCGTCCGGGCCCTTGACGTCGTCGAAGAACACGCACAGCGCGCCCTCGGAGCGGACCGCGACCCCGTCGGCCTCCAGGTCCTTCACGACCTGCTGGAGGTCGTCGTTGTAGGCGCTCTCGCCGACGACGTCCGCGTCGTGGATCTCCACGTCGAGCTGGTCGTAGACGGCGTGGAAGTAGATCATCGACTCGCCGACGATCCGCCGCCACGTCTCCAGGGTGCGCTCGTCCCCGCTCTGGAGCTTCACCACCCTGTCCCGGGCCCGCGCCTTGAACTCCTCGTCGGAGTCGAACAGCGCCCGCGAGTCCTTGTAGAGCCGGTTCAGCCGGGACATGGCCGCCTCCCCGGACTCGCCGGACCCGTCGCCGCCGGAGTGGTCCAGCTCGTGCGGGTGCTCCTCCAGGTACTGGATGAGCATGCCGAACTGGGTGCCCCAGTCGCCGATGTGGTGCCGCCGGACCACCTTCTCGCCGCGGTGCTCCAGGATCTTCACGATCGCGTCGCCGATCACCGTGGACCGCAGGTGCCCGACGTGCATCTCCTTGGCCACGTTGGGCTGGGAGTAGTCGATGACCGTGGTGCCCGGGGTCTCCGCGTACGGCACGCCCAGCCGCTCGTCGGCGGCCCGCGCCGCCAGGGTGGCGGTGATCGCCGCGTCGGAGACGGTGATGTTGAGGAAGCCCGGCCCGGAGACCTCGACCCCGGCGATCACGGCCTCCCCGGTCTCCCCGGCGGCCTCGGTGTTCCCAGCAGTCCCGGACATCGCCCCGACGACCTTCGCGGCCAGCTCCCGCGGGTTCCCCTTGAGCTTCTTGGCCAGCGCCAGCATCCCGTTGGCCTGGAAGTCCGCCCGGTCGCTGCGTCGCAGCAGCGGGTCCGCGGAGGCGGCCTCCGGCAGAGCAGCCGAGAGGGCGTCCGCGACGCGCTGGTGGACGGTGGCGGCGAGGGAGGGGACCGAGGCCATGTAGGAGTGCCGTTCCTCTGAGTGGGGTTTCCGGACCGGTCCAGTATCCCACGCGGGCGGTCCCCGGGGCTCGCCCCACAATCGGGCGCCGGTGTCCCGGCCCGTCTGAAACAATGGTTCCGTCATCCCGACACACGAAAGACCCGAAAGACCTGAAAGGGACGTGCCGACCGTGGCTCAGAGCACCGAGACCGCCGACTGGGTCTCCCGCATCGCCGACGAGGTCATCGCCGAGGCGGAGCGCCGTGCCCCGGGCAAACCGGTCGTCTGCGCCTCCGGTCTGAGCCCCTCCGGCCCCATCCACCTGGGCAATCTGCGCGAGGTGATGGTCCCGCACCTGGTCGCCGACGAGATCAGGCGGCGTGGCGTGGCCTGCGAGCACATCCTGTCCTGGGACGACTACGACCGCTTCCGCAAGGTCCCGGCCGGAGTCGCCGGGGTCGACGCCTCCTGGTCCGAGCACATCGGCAAGCCGCTCACCTCCGTACCCGCGCCGCCCGGCAGCGAGCACACCAGCTGGGCCGGGCACTTCAGGTCCGCCATGGCCGAGGCGCTCGACCAGCTGGGCATCGAGGTGCGCGGCATCAGCCAGACGGAGATGTACACCTCCGGCGCGTACACCGAGCAGATCCTGTTCGCCATGCGCGAGCGAGGGCGCATCGACGCCGTCCTGGACCGCTACCGCACCAAGGCCGCGCCGGAGAGCGCCGCGAAGAAGCAGCAGAAGCCCAAGGACGCCGAGCTGGCGGCCGCCGAGATCGAGGCCGCCGAGGGCTCCGGCGCGGCCGGCGAGGACGACGGCGGCTCGGGCGGCGCCGGGTACTTCCCGTACAAGCCGTACTGCTCCGCCTGCGACCGCGACCTGACGACGATCACCTCGTACGACGACGACACCACGCGCATGACGTGCGTGTGCCGGTGCGGCCACGAGGAGACGGTCCTGCTGTCCGAGCACCGGCGCGGCAAGCTGGTCTGGAAGGTCGACTGGCCGATGCGCTGGACGTACGAGGGCGTGGTGTTCGAGCCCTCCGGCGTGGACCACCAGTCGCCGGGCTCGTCCTTCGTCGTCGGCGGCCAGCTGGTGAAGATCTTCGGCGGGCAGCAGCCGATCGGCCCGATGTACGCCTTCGTCGGCATCAGTGGCATGGCGAAGATGTCCAGCTCCCGGGGCGGGGTGCCCGTCCCGCTCGACGCCCTGGAGATCATGGAGGCGCCGCTGCTGCGCTGGCTGTACGCGCGCCGCCGGCCGAACCAGTCCTTCAAGATCGCCTTCGACCAGGAGATCCAGCGGCTCTACGACGAGTGGGACGCCCTGGAGCGCAAGGTCGCCGACGGCACCGCGCAGCCCGCGGACGCCGCGGCGTACCGCCGGGCCACGTCCACGGCGGCCGGCGAACTGCCCCGGACGCCGCGCCCGCTGCCGTACCGCACGCTCGCCTCGGTGGTGGACGTCACCACCGGCGACGAGGAGCAGACCCTGCGGATCCTGAGCGAGCTGGACCCGGACAACCCGGTCCGCTCCCTGGACGAGACGCGCCCGCGGCTGGACTGCGCACAGCGCTGGGTCACCACCCACGTCCCGGCCGAACAGCGCACCCGGGTGCGCGAGGAGCCGGACACCGAGCTGCTGGCCTCGCTGGACGAGGGTGAGCGCGAGGCGCTGCGGCTGCTGCTGGACGGGCTGGACGAGCACTGGTCTCTCGACGGGCTGACCACGCTGGTCTACGGCGTGCCCAAGGTCCGGGCGGGCCTGTCGCCGGAGGCGAAGCCGACCCCGGAGCTGAAGACCGCCCAGCGCGCGTTCTTCGCCCTGCTCTACCGGCTGCTGGTCGGCCGCGACACCGGCCCGCGGCTGCCCACCCTGCTGCTGGCGGTGGGCGCGGACCGGGTGCGCAAGCTGCTGGGCGCCTGACGCCGCCGGCCCCGGCGGCGGGTCTCACAGTCGGCCCCGGCGGCGGGTCTCACAGCCGGCCCCCGGCGGCGGGTACGTGACGGGATGACGCGACGGGTCTGGTGGGCGGTCAGCCCCCCAGGCCCATCTCGTCGTTGTAGCGGTCCTTGAAGTCCCGCAGGTACATGCGCAGGTGGCTCTCGCTCAGCAGACCGCCCTCGGCGTTGGTCACGCCGTGCTCGTCGTGGAGGACCCTGGCCAGCTGCCGGGCGTTGGGACGGCCGCCGTGTTCGGCCACGAAGTCCCGGTAGGCCCGGTAGTAGACGTCCGTGTAGAGCGCGCCGTCCGGGATGCCGAGCGGCCCGGCGTCCTCCGGCTCCGGCGGCGGTGGCACCGGCTCGTCCGAGGCGAGTACGGAGTACGCGTACGCGGCCCGGGTCCCGCCGGGGGCCGGCTGCCCCATCGGACGGCGGCGGCCCTGGGAGACCGGCACGGTCACCTCCGCCCTGGCGGGCGCGGCCTCGGCGGCGTACGCGGGGGCCGGTGCGGCCGGTACCGCGGCTTCGGAGGGCTCCTGTTCCGGCCCGGGATCCGGTTCCACGGGCGCCTCCCACTCGCGGGGCACGACCCCGTGCTCCGCCGGGGTCTCGTCCCCGGCCCGGTCCCGGGTCCCGTTCCGGGCGGGCGGCGCCAGTTCGGGTACGGCCTTCTCCGGGGCGGCCACCTCTCCGGCGGGCTCCCCGGCCGCCCGCACCGCGGCGGCCGCACCGCCGCCCGCGCCCTGTCCCGTGTCCTCACCCGTGCCCTCGCCCGTGCTCCTCCCCGGGAGCAGCTGCGGTTCGATGCCGGCGGCGGCCAGCCCCGCCGGACCGGTCTCCGCCAGCGGCACCCCGTACCGCGCCAGCCGCAGCGGCATCAGCGCCTCCACCGGCGCCCGGCGCTTCCAGGAGCGCCCGTAGCGGGCCCGCAGCCGCGCCTCGTACACCAGCCGGTCCTGCTCCATGCGGATGACCTGGTCGTAGGAGCGCAGCTCCCACAGCTTCATCCGGCGCCACAGCCGGAAGGTGGAGGGGAAGGCCAGCAGCCAGCGCGAGATCCGCACCCCCTCCATGTGCTTGTCCGCGGTGATGTCCGCGATCCGGCCCACCGCGTGCCGCGCCGCCTCCACGGAGACGACGAACAGCACCGGGATCACCGCGTGCATCCCCACGCCCAGCGGGTCCGGCCAGGCGGCGGCGCCGTTGAAGGCGATGGTGGCGGCCGTCAGCAGCCAGGCGGTCTGGCGCAGCAGCGGGAAGGGGATGCGGATCCAGGTCAGCAGCAGGTCCAGGGCGAGCAGCACCACGATCCCGGCATCGATGCCGATGGGGAAGAACGGTGCGAAGTCCCCGAAGCCCTTCTTCTCGGCGAGGTCGCGGACGGCGGCGTACGAGCCGGCGAACCCGATGGCGGCGATCACCACCGCGCCGGCCACGACCACGCCGATGAGTATGCGGTGAGTCCGGGTCAGTTGCACTGCGGGTTCCTCGCGAAGTCGTCGGCGGCCGCCCGCCTCCCGGCCGGGACGGCGCGTGGGGCGGGTGTGGGTCGCGATACTACGGAAGAACCGCACAGGAGAGCGAAAGGCGCAGGAAAGAGCGGGAGAAGCGGCGGGGGAAGAGGCGGAGGAGAGGACGGGAGGGGAACGGGAAGGGGAGCCCGCGGACCCCGCTCGTCCCCTACTTGACCGCCGCCACGGCCTCCTTCGCCGCCTTCTCCGCGTCCTTGCGGATCGCGTCGGCCTTCGGCGTCTTGCCGGTCTCGAAGCCGGCACCCTCGTAGTCCACGGTCACCACGACGTTGTCGGTGATGGCCACCACCCGCTGCCCGCGGTACTCCTCGGCCTTCTTGCCGCTCTTCTTCTCCGTCTCGAAGGCTATGGACGTCGCCTGGTCGCCGACCCCGTCCAGCGGGGTGTCCTTCACGTTCTTGTTCGCGGTGTCCTGCGAGACGGCGGCCACCTGCTGCCCGGCGTACTTCGCGGCCCGCTGACCGCCGCTGCCGAGCGTCACGTCCGAGTCGAAGCGCTTGAGGGAGACGGTCAGCGCCCGGTACTGGAAGTCGTCCAGACCGCTCCACAGACAGGTGCCGTAGCCGTCGGCGTCCTTGGAGCCGAGGTTCTTCCCCGTCTTCGCCCCCGGCACCACGGCCTTGACCGTCTTCTTCGTGAGCGTCTCGCACGGGTTGGGCAGCGTGGTGAACTTCACCGGCGCCGGGCTGGGCGGCGCGCTGGTGGAGGGGGCGGCCGAGGACTTGGCGGACTTGGCGGAGTCCTCCCCACCGGAGCCGGAGGAGCAGCCCGCGACCAGCAGCACGGGCACGGCGGCGCAGGCAAGCGTACGGACGACGATGCGCTTGGCGTTACGGTGCATGGTTCCTTCGCTTCCGGAGGTGCGGGGCGCCCGGGCCGCCCTGTCGGAGGGCACGGTACGCCACAGGGGTGACACCTGGGGAAGCCTAGGACGGCCGCGGCGCCCCCGGGCCCCGTCGCGGCCGGGTGTGGCCGTCGTCTCAGTCGCCTCCGACCGGCCCGCCGGCCCGGCCGGCCGGTCGGCCCGGATCAGTCGTCGTCGAACTGCCCGGCGAGCCGCTCGGCGAGCTTCTTCGCCCTCTCCTGCGGTTCGGTGCCGTCGGACGGCTGGTCCCCGTCCGTCGTCCACTGCTCGTACTCGACGGTGACGATGACGTTCCCGGTGCGGAAGACCAGGGTGATGTCACGGCGGACGCCCGAGTCCGCGGCGACCAGTTCGTCGTCGAGGTACGCCGCGTCGCCGATCTCCTCCAGTGCGCGCGGGGCCGTTTCCGCGCCCGGCGTGGGCCGCGTCTCCGGGGTCTCACCGTCGGCGTTCCCACCGTCCGCGGTCTCCCGGCCCGGCTCCGCCGAACCCGTCTCCACCGGGGACGTGGTCCGTCCCCCCGACGGCGGCGCGGAGGCCGCCCCGGCCTCCGCCACCATCTCCGCGTAGCGGCGCTCCGCCCGTGCGTCGTCGCTGACGGCCGGGTCGTAGGAGACGATCCGCTCGAAGTCGACCAGCAGACGGCGGCCGTCCGTCCCGCTGGAGCTCTTCCAGCGGCAGCCGACGCGGCGGTCGTTGTCGTAGGTGACGGTCTGTTCCCCCTCGTACGCCGCCGGGGTCGCGCCGCCGTCCTCCCCGTCCTCCCCGTCCTCCCCGTCGCCCTCCGCGCCCGGCAGCAGCTCCCGCAGGAGCCCGACGCCGACCGTGCCGCACGGCTCGGGCAGGTCGCGGTGGGTGCCGGGCGGAGCCGTGGCGGCCTCGGCGCTGACGGCACCGGGCTTGCTGTCGGCGGCCGGGCCGCCCGCCCCGGAACCGCCCGTGCAGCCGGCGGCCAGCAGCGCGACGAGCGCGGCACCGGCGGCGTACCCCTTCCGCAGCACTGCCCAACCCCCTCGTCCGCGGGAACACTCGAAAACACGTTGCCGCCACGCGGTGGCGGCAGAACACAATGTCTACCGCACGATCTCCACCGCACGCGCCCCGGAACCTCCGTTCGCCGGGGCATATGCAGTAGTACGTCCGCCTTGTGTGCCCGTACGCCCGGACGTATGTGATCCGTATGTGACCCGCCGCGGATGGCGGAGCGTGCCCGCACGCACTTCCAGGGAAAGGAACGAGCATGCCGTTCACCGAGGTTCCCGGCGCCCGGGTGCCGATCCGGATGTGGACCGACCCGGCCGGCGTCGAGGAGTCCGCGATGCGGCAGCTCCACAACGTCTCGACGCTGCCGTGGATCAAGGGGCTGGCCGTCATGCCCGACGTCCACTACGGCAAGGGCGCCACGGTCGGCTCGGTCATCGCCATGCGGGACGCGGTCTGCCCGGCGGCCGTCGGCGTGGACATCGGCTGCGGCATGTCCGCGGTGCGGACCTCGCTCACCGCGAACGACCTGCCCGGCGACCTGTCCCGGCTGCGCTCGCGCATCGAGCAGGCCATTCCGGTCGGCTTCGGCCTGCACGACGAGCCGGTGGACCCGGACCGCCTGCCCGACTCCCCCGCCGCCGGCTGGGACGACTTCTGGTCCCGCTTCGACGGCATCGCCGAGGCGGTCCGCTTCCGCCGGGAGCGGGCGGCGCGGCAGCTGGGGACCCTGGGTGGCGGCAACCACTTCATCGAGGTCTGCCTGGACCAGGACGGCGCCGTCTGGCTGATGCTGCACTCCGGCTCCCGCAACATCGGCAAGGAGCTGGCCGACCACCACATCGGCGTGGCCCGGGAACTGCCGCACAACCAGGGCCTGGTCGACCGCGACCTGGCCGTCTTCACCACCGGCACCCCCGAGATGGCCGCCTACCGCAACGACCTGTTCTGGGCGCAGGAGTACGCCCGGTACAACCGGGCGGTCATGATGGGCCTGCTGAAGGACGTGGTCCGCAAGGAGTTCAGGAAGGCGCGGCCCGCCTTCGAGCCCGTCATCTCCTGCCACCACAACTACGTGGCCGAGGAGCGCTACGACGGCATGGACCTGCTGGTCACCCGGAAGGGCGCGATCCGCGCGGGTGGCGGCGAGTACGGCATCATCCCCGGCTCGATGGGGACGGGCTCGTACATCGTCCGCGGCCTGGGCAACCCCGCGTCCTTCAACTCCGCCTCCCACGGCGCGGGCCGGCGGATGAGCCGCAACGCGGCGCGGAAGCGGTTCACCGCGCGGGACCTGGCCGACCAGACGCGGGGCGTGGAGTGCCGCAAGGACTCCGGTGTGGTGGACGAGATCCCCGGCGCCTACAAGCCGATCGAGCAGGTCGTCGAGCAGCAGCGCGACCTGGTCGAGGTGGTGGCGAAGCTGCGGCAGGTGGTCTGCGTCAAGGGCTGACGGCGCGCCGGCCGGGTCCGTGCCGTCCGCGGCACGGACCCGGCGTCACCGCAGACCGGCGATCTCCTCGCGGCCCGCCACGACGAGCGCGCCGAAGCTCGGGTACGGCCCCTCGAACTCTCCGTACTTCACCGCGAGCAGATACCCCTCGTACTCCCCGTCGGCAGACACCCTCCCGGTGTCCAGCAGGAAGTCGTCCTCGCCGTACGCGACGGTCAGGCACCGCCGCAGGAAGGCGGTGAACTCGCGGTGTTCGGCACGCTCCTCCTCGGTCTCCGGTTCATGCTCCTCGGCCGCGTTGACGAACGTGTCGTCCATCTTGTGGAACCAGTCGATCTCCTGGCAGGGGAGCAGCCCGTCGGTCCACTCGGAGACGGGTCCCCAGCCGTTGCTGACCCTCAGGAAGCCCCGCAGGCTCGGCGGCAGCCGGACACCGAGCCGTTCCTCGGCCTCGGCCAGCTCCTGCTCACCGGCGGGCTCGTACCCGAGCCACCGCTGCTCCGCCTGCCGCTCGTCCAGGTGGTACTCGACGAACTCCTCGTGCTCCTCCTCGCTCAGACCGCTCAGGTACCAGTCGTTGTACTCGGTCAGATAGGCCCGCCACTCCTCGGGCGTCACCGGCGGCCGGCCCTCTCCCCCGGTATCGGTCGTCATCACCCGTCCGCCTCCCTGCCGCGTCTCGATCCGCTCGGCCCGGTGCCGGAGTCCGGCACCCTCGGGGAAGACCCCCGGCGCGGCCGCCGGGTTCACCCCGGCCGGCACTCTCCTGCGCCCCGGCGTGACCCCCCGCAGCGGGCATGTCGTTGTACCGCGCGGCCGCGCGTCCCGGCGCGGCGGGGAGGAGCGTCACCGTGACCGTCGAGCCGGCCGGCAGGATCGAGATGACCGGGTCCGGCGAGACCACCTTGGACGGACTCTTCGAGCGTCTGGAGCGGATGCCCGTCCCCGAGGGGTACAAGGTCGAGATCGTCGAGGGGTCCGTCTTCATGACGCCACAGTGCTGGACGCACTGGGACATCATCAGGAAGGTCCTGCGACAGCTGGAGGACCGGTTCGGCCCGGACACGGAGATCATCTCCGATGTCCGCATCGACTCCCCCGGCCGTCTCAACGGCTTCGCCCCCGATCTGGCGAAGATCGTCGACGGTGCGGAGCCCGGCGCCCACGGACGCTTCTCCGCCGAGGACGTCGAGCTGGTCGTGGAGGTCGTCTCCCGGTCCACCGCCGCCAACGACTACGGCCCCAAGCCTGCGGCGTACGCCACCGCCGGTGTCCCGGCGTACCTCGTCGTCGACCCGTACACCGCCCGCTGCCGGCTCTTCACCCACCCCAAGGACGGCGGCTACCGCAGCGAGCTGACCACGGACTTCGGCGAGCCGGGTGAAGATCACCGACATCTCCGTCGAGCTCACCCTGGCCACGGACGGCTTCCCCCGGGACTGACCGGCCGGGCCCGGACGGATCACCACCCCGGCCCGCGCCCGCTCCCGGCGGCTCAGGACAGCCGCCGGGCCACCTCGGTCGCCCAGTAGGTCAGGATCAGGTTCGCGCCCGCGCGCTTCACACCCGTGAGCGTCTCCATGATCGCCGCGTCCCGGTCGATCCAGCCGCGCTGCGCCGCCGCCTCGACCATCGCGTACTCGCCGGAGATCTGGTACGCGGCGACGGGCACGTCCACCGCGTCCGCGACCCGGCGCAGCACGTCCAGATACGGCAGCGCGGGCTTGACCATCACCATGTCCGCGCCCTCGGCCAGGTCGAGCGCCAGCTCCCGCAGCGACTCCCGGGCGTTGGCCGGGTCCTGCTGGTAGCTGCGGCGGTCGCCGGTCAGGGAGGAGTTCACCGCCTCCCGGAAGGGCCCGTAGAACGCGGAGGCGTACTTGGCGGTGTACGCCAGCAGCGACACGTCCTGGTGCCCGGCCTCGTCCAGCGCGCGGCGGACGAAGCCGACCTGGCCGTCCATCATCCCGCTGGGCCCCAGCACGTGCGAGCCGGCCTCCGCCTGCACACAGGCCATCTCGGCGTACCGCTCCAGGGTGGCGTCGTTGTCCACCCGGCCACGCTCGTCCAGCACGCCGCAGTGCCCGTGGTCGGTGAACTCGTCCAGGCACAGGTCGGACATCACCACCAGGTCGTCGCCGACCTCGGCGCGCACCTCGCGCAGGGCGCGCTGGAGGATGCCGTCCGGGTCGGTGCCCTGGGAGCCGACGGCGTCCTTCTTCGCCTCCTCGGGCACCCCGAAGAGCATGATGCCGCCGACGCCCGCCGCCACGGCCTCGGCCGCCGCCTTGCGCAGGGTGTCCAGGGTGTGCTGGTACACGCCCGGCATGGAGGAGATCTCCACCGGCTCGCGCAGATCCTCCCGCACGAAGGCGGGCAGGATCAGCTCGGCCGGGTGGAGCCGGTGCTCGGCGACCATCCGGCGCATGGCCGGCGTGGTGCGCAGCCGCCGGGGACGGACCACGGGGAAGTCCCCGTAGCCGCCGCCCGGACGGCCCGCGCCGTATCCGCCGTCGCCGCCGTACGTACCGCCGTACGCGTCACCGCCGGTCTTCACGAAGTCCTCGCCCTCCTGCGCGCCGGGCGCTTCTCACTCGGCCGCTGCACCGCCTCGCCCGCCTCGATGGCGGCGGCCCGGCGCTTCGCGCCGAACTCCGCGAGCGCCTCTGCCAACCTGTGCACCGACGGCTCCGGGGCCATGACGTCCACCCGCAGCCCGTGCTCCTCCGCGGTCTTGGCGGTCGCCGGGCCGATGCAGGCGATCACCGTCACGTTGTGCGGCTTGCCGGCGATGCCCACCAGGTTCCGCACGGTGGAGGAGGAGGTGAACAGCACGGCGTCGAAGCCGCCGCCCTTGATCGCCTCCCGGGTCGCGGCCGGCGGCGGCGAGGCGCGCACCGTCCGGTAGGCGGTGACGTCGTCGACCTCCCAGCCCAGCTCGATCAGCCCGGCCACCAGGGTCTCGGTGGCGATGTCGGCGCGCGGCAGGAAGACGCGGTCGATCGGGTCGAAGACCGGGTCGTAGGGCGGCCAGTCCTCCAGCAGCCCGGCCGCGGACTGCTCGCCGCTGGGCACCAGGTCCGGCTTGACGCCGAAGTCCACCAGCGCCCGGGCGGTCTGCTCCCCGACGGCGGCGACCTTGATCCCGGCGAAGGCGCGGGCGTCCAGGCCGTACTCCTCGAACTTCTCGCGCACCGCCCGGACCGCGTTGACCGAGGTGAAGGCGATCCACTCGTAGCGGCCGGTGACCAGGCCCTTGACCGCGCGCTCCATCTGCTGCGGGGTGCGCGGCGGCTCCACGGCGATGGTCGGCACCTCGCTGGGCACCGCGCCGTAGCTGCGGAGCTGGTCCGACAGGGAGGCGGCCTGCTCCTTGGTGCGGGGCACGAGCACCTGCCAGCCGAACAGCGGCTTGGACTCGAACCAGGCCAGCCGGTCGCGCTGCGCTGCGGCACCGCGCTCCCCGACCACGGCTATCGCGGGCCGGGCGCCGCCGGGTGAGGGCAGCACCTTGGCGGCCTTGAGCTGCTGGCCGATGGAGCCGAGCGTGGCCGTCCAGGTGCGCTGCCGGGTGGTGGTGCCGTCGACCGTGACGGTCAGCGGGGTGTCGGGCTTGCGGCCCGCCGTGACCAGTTCGGCGGCGGTGGCGGCGACCGACTCCAGGGTGGTGGCGACCACCAGGGTGGCGTCGCTGGCCCCGGCCTCGTTCCACGCCCGGGCGTCGGCCGTCCCCGAGTCCAGGAAGCGGACGTCCGCGCCGTGGCCGTTGCGCAGCGGCACCCCGGCGTAGGCGGGGATGCCGACGGCGTTGGCGATACCGGGCACCACCTCGAAGGTGATGCCCTCGGCCGCGCAGGCCAGCATCTCGTCGGCCGCGTTGGCGTCGAGGCCGGGATCGCCCTGCACCGCACGGACCACCCGCCTGCCGCCGCGCGCGGCCCGCATGACAAGATTTATCGTGTCGGCGACGTCGGCGACGGCCTCCGCGAGGGCGGTTGACGTGTCGCCACCCGCTGCTGCCCGGAGCGGGGTGTCGACGCCCGGCCGGGCGTGCGCCCGCACGACGTCGTGCACCTGCGGATCGGCGATCAGCACGTCGGCCTGCGCCAGCGCCTCGACGGCGCGCAGCGTCAGCAGTCCCGGATCCCCGGGCCCGGCACCGAGGAAGGTGACGTGCCCGTGGGCGCCGTACGAGTGATTGGTGGTGGGGCTCAATGTGCTCGCTCCCCCATCAGACCGGCCGCGCCCTTGGCGAGCATCTCGTCGGCGAGTTCGCGCCCCATGGCCTGAGCCGTGGCGAGCGCCCCGTCGGCGGACGCCGGTACGTGACCGGTGGTGGACAGCTGCACCAGTGTGGTGCCGTCGGTGGTGCCGACGACACCGCGCAGGCGCAGTTCGGTGACATCCTGCCTGTCGTCCGGCAGATCGGCCAGTGCTCCGACAGGAGCACTGCAGCCGGCCTCCAGGGCGGCGAGCAGGGTTCGCTCGGCGGTCACGGCGGCCCGGGTTCGCGGGTCGTCGAGCTCGGCGAGCCGTGCTGCGAGGTCCGTGCGCGTCGCCGCGCACTCGACGGCCAGCGCCCCCTGTCCGGGGGCGGGCAGGACCGTGCCGGGGTCGAGGAGCTCGGTGGCCTCGCCGATCAGGCCGACGCGCCGCAGGCCGGCGGCGGCGAGGACGACCGCGTCCAGCTCGCCGGAGTGCACGTACCCGATACGGGTCTCGACGTTCCCGCGGATCGGCACGGTCTCGATGTCCCGGCCCAGCGACCGGGCCCAGGCGTTGAGCTGGGCCATGCGGCGCGGTGAGCCGGTGCCGACCCGCGCGCCGTCGGGCAGCCGCTCGAAGGTCAGTCCGTCCCGGGCGACCAGCGCGTCGCGGGGGTCCTCCCGCACCGGCACGGCGGCCAGCGCCAGCCGCTCCGGCTGGGCGGTGGGGAGGTCCTTCAGGGAGTGGACGGCGAAGTCGATCTCCCCGGCGAGCAGCGCGTCGCGCAGCGCGGAGACGAAGACGCCGGTACCGCCGATCCGGGCCAGGTGCTCGCGGGAGACATCACCGTAGGTGGTGATCTCCACCAGTTCCACGGGTCGCCCGGTGACCTGCCTGACCCGCTCGGCCACCTGCCCGGACTGGGCCATGGCGAGTCGGCTGCGGCGGGTCCCGAGCCTCAGGGGCCGGGACGGGTCGGTGCTCATTGCCGCTCCTGTTCGGGGTTGCTGACGGCGGCGACTGTCTGGGGGTCCAGGTCGAACAGCTCACGCAGCGCGTCGGCGTATCCGGCCCCGCCGGGTTCGCCCGCGAGCTGCTTGACGCGCACGGTCGGGGCGTGCAGCAGCTTGTCGACGACCCGGCGTACGGTCTGGTTGATCTCGGCCCGCTGACGCGCGTCGAGCTCGGGGAGCCGCCCGTCGAGGCGGGCCAGCTCGGCCGCGACGACGTCGGCGGCCATGGCGCGCAGCGCGACCACGGTGGGCGTGATGGTCGCGGCCCGCTGGGCCGCGCCGAAGGCGGCCACCTCGTCGGCGACGATACCGCGCACCCGGTCGACGTCCGCGGCCATGGGAGCGTCGGCGGCGGCCTCGGCGAGCGACTCGATGTCCACCAACCGTACGCCCTCCAGGCGGTGCGCGGCGGCGTCGATGTCGCGCGGCATGGCGAGGTCGAGCAGGGCGAGCGGCTCGCCGGGCGCCTGCTCCGGGCCGCGGGCGGCGGTGCGCGAGGTGAGCGCGGCCGCCACCTCGGCGGCCGTCAGCACCAGTCCGGCGGCACCGGTGCAGGAGACGACGACATCGGCGTGCGGAAGCTCGGCGGCCAGCTTCCCGGGGGGCACCGCGCGCGCGGCGACACCGTCGCCGTCGAGTCCGGCCGCCAGCCGCCGGGCACGCTCCAGCGTCCTGTTGACGATCACCAGTTCGGCCGCACCGGCCCGGGCGAGGACCGTGGCGGCGAGGGAGGACATCGAACCGGCCCCGATCACCAGGGCCCGCCTGCCGCGCACCCACTCCGCCGCCGGGCTCCCGCCCGCCAGCTGCTGGAGCCCGAAGCTGACCAGGGACTGCCCGGCCCGGTCGATGCCGGTCTCGCTGTGCGCCCGCTTGCCGACCCGCAGGGCCTTCTGGAACAGGTCGTTCAGCAGCCGCCCGGCGGTGTGCCGGCGCTGCGCGACGGCCAGCGCGTCCTTGATCTGGCCGAGGATCTGCCCCTCGCCGACGACCATCGAGTCCAGCCCGCAGGCCACCGAGAACAGGTGGTGGACGGCGCGGTCCTCGTAGTGGACGTACAGGTACGGGGTCAGCTCCTCCAGACCGACGCCGCTGTGCCGGGCCAGCAGGCCGGACAGCTCGGCGACACCGGCGTGGAACTTGTCCACGTCGGCGTACAGCTCGATGCGGTTGCAGGTGGCGAGCACCGCGGCCTCCGCGGTGGGCTCGACGCTCACCGCGTCCTGCAGCAGCTTGTCCCGTGTCCCGGGGGCCAGGGAGGCACGCTCCAGCACGCTCACCGGCGCACTGCGGTGACTGAGCCCGACGACCAGCAGACTCATGCTCCTCCCCCGCTCCGACCGGGACGGTCCCCGGCCGGGACGCGCTCCGCCGCGCCCCGTACGGTCCACTCGTTCATGCGGGCATCACGGCGGGCACGTCCCCGTCAGGTCCCTGCTCGGTTCCCTCGCCTGCCCGGCGGCGCACGGCGGCGGCGGGCGGCGCCGCGGGCGGGGTGGTGTCCGCCCCCTCGCCGGCCGCCTCCTCACCCGCCTTGCGCTGCTCGTGGAAGGCGAGGATCTGCAGTTCTATGGAGAGGTCCACCTTCCGCACGTCCACGCCCTCGGGGACGGACAGCACGGTCGGCGCGAAGTTGAGGATGGAGGACACCCCGGCGGCCACCAGCCGGTCGCAGACCTGCTGCGCCGCTCCGGCGGGGGTGGCGATGACGCCGATGGACACCCCGTTCTCCCGGATGATCTCCTCCAGTTCGTCGGTGTGCTGCACCGGGATGCCGGCGACCGGCTTCCCGGCCATCGACGGGTCCGCGTCGATCAGCGCGGCGACCCGGAAGCCGCGCGAGGCGAAGCCGCCGTAGTTGGCGAGCGCGGCGCCCAGGTTTCCTATGCCGACGATCACGACCGGCCAGTCCTGGGTCAGCCCGAGCTCGCGGGAGATCTGGTAGACGAGGTACTCCACGTCGTAGCCCACCCCGCGGGTGCCGTACGAGCCGAGGTAGGAGAAGTCCTTGCGCAGCTTGGCGGAGTTCACCCCGGCGGCGGCGGCGAGTTCCTCCGAGGAGACCGTGGGCACCGAGCGCTCGGAGAGCGCGGTGAGCGCCCGCAGGTACAGCGGAAGACGGGCGACGGTGGCCTCGGGGATTCCTCGGCTGCGGGTCGCCGGTCGGTGGGTTCGGCCAGTTGCCACGGTGCTCCTGCCGTCTGCGCGAAACGGTGAGCGGCCCTGCTGGACATCTGCTGGACACATGTCCGGACCGCTCCGTCCCGACCAGGCTATGTCTTTGTGAACGTGTGCACAAAGATGGTGTCCGCTTTGTCCGGCCAAAGTGACAGGCGCCACATGTGCGGCCGGAGCGCGGAGCACCCCCGGCGCGTCTTCCACCTGTTGCGCCTCTCGGATGCGCGCCGCGGCCCGCGGCCCGGCCGGCCGGCGGACCGGCTCCGGTCAGGCCTCCAGCGCCGCGCTCAGCCGCCGCGGGTCCACCCGCCAGAAGTCGTGCTGCGCGCCGTCCACCAGCACCACCGGAATCTGCTCCCAGTACCTGCGGTACAGCTCCTCGTCCTGTGTGATGTCCTTCTCCTCCCAGCGCGCGCCCAGCCGCGCGCAGACCTCGCTGACCACCGCGCGCGCGTCGTCGCACAGATGACATCCGGGTTTGCCGATGAGCGTGACGGTCCTCATGTCCGTCATTGTGCCGCCGCCGCGCCCCTCCCCGGGACCCCCCGCGCCCCCGCGCGGTACTCCCCGCGCGCCCCGCGCTCCCCTGTTGGCGCGCTACCCGCCCCGCCGTCACCGGCTCGTCACGGAACCGCCGGTCCCAGTGGCTATGCTCGCGGCATGGCCGCTCTCGCGAAACTCCTCACCCGCAGGCGTTCGGCGACGGCTCGCAGCGTGCTCGCAGGCGAGGCCGCCGCCGAGGCGGCGCGCAAGACCTCCCGGGCGGTCGACGAGCTCCCCCCGGGAGAGCCCGGGAAACCGGCGGAACCGGAGTTCCCGGTCCGCGGTGACGTACGGGCCGCCGCCTTCTTCGACCTCGACAACACGATCATGCAGGGCGCGGCCCTGTTCCACTTCGGCCGCGGTCTGTACAAACGGAAGTTCTTCCACAAGCGCGAGCTGTTCCGCTTCGCCTGGCAGCAGGCGTACTTCCGGCTGGCCGGCGCGGAGAACGCCGGGCACATGGAGGACGCCCGCGACAGCGCGCTGTCCATCGTCCGGGGTCACCGGGTCTCCGAGCTCATGGAGATCGGCGAGGAGATCTACGACGAGTACATGGCCGGCCGGATCTGGCCGGGCACCCGCGCCCTGGCCCAGGCGCACCTGGACGCGGGCCAGAAGGTGTGGCTGGTCACCGCCGCGCCGGTGGAGACCGCCACGATCATCGCCCGCCGGCTCGGGCTGACCGGCGCGCTGGGCACCGTCGCCGAGTCCGTCGACGGCGTCTACACCGGACGCCTGGTCGGCGAGCCGCTGCACGGCCCGGCCAAGGCGGAGGCGGTGCGCGCGCTGGCCGCCGCCGAGGACCTGGACCTCTCGCGGTGCGCCGCCTACAGCGACTCGGCCAACGACATCCCGATGCTCTCCCTCGTCGGGCATCCGTACGCCGTCAACCCGGACAGCAGGCTGCGCGCGCACGCGCGCGAGCGGGGCTGGCGGCTGCGCGACTACCGGACCGGCCGGAAGGCGGCGAAGGTCGGCATCCCGGCCGCGGCCGGGGTCGGCGCGGTGGCCGGCGGCGCGGCGGCGGCCTTGGCGATCCAGCGCCGGCGGCGGTAGGCGGCGGGGCGGGCCGGACGCGCCGCCGGCAGCGCTTCGCACTCCCGTGCGCCGGACGGCCCGTACGGGTGAGGCGGCCCCCCGGTCCGGCGCGCCCGGTCGCCGGACAGTGCGGACATCACGGCCCATTGACCGCGGGACGGCCCGTCACCGAGCACAAGCGAGCGGCGACCCGGTCAACTTCGCACACGAACCGGTCGGAACACATACCGGTTTCGCCTGATGACCTGCCGTAAACGTGTAACAGCGCAAACCTAACCGGCGATTTCGGCAACTAGGTGTAGCACAGCCTGTACGAAGCGTTATTCTCCTCAGACGCAATCCGGTGTCCACACGCCCCTGTGACGGGCGGACGGTCCCGCACTGCACGTGATGGAAGCTCTGCCTCTGGGAGTCCCGTGTACCCACACGTCGGGGTTGACGCCTCGGGCCTGGCTGCGCTGCGCACGACGGTCGCAGACCGACTGCGCGCCCTCGTCCCCACCGCGCACGCCGCCCCCGCCTTCGCCGTACCCGTCCCCGCCACCCCCGCCTACGCACTGGCCGAGGGAGCCGCCGCGGGCGCCACACCGCTCGGCCGGCGGACCCGCGCCTCCTCGTCGTCCTCGTCGTCCTCGTCGTCCTCGTCGTCCTCGTCGTCCGCCGCGCCGTCCGCCACGTCGAGGGCCGTACGCCGCCCGGTGGCGGACGGCGACAGCCGCCGCATGATGGAGCTCGTCGAACGGGCCCAGGGCGGTGAGGCCGAGGCCTTCGGCTGCCTCTACGACCGGTACTCCGACACCGTCTACCGCTACATCTACTACCGCGTCGGCGGCCGGGCCGTCGCCGAGGACCTCACCAGCGAGACGTTCCTGCGCGCCCTGCGCCGGATCGGCACCTTCACCTGGCAGGGCCGGGACTTCGGCGCATGGCTGGTGACCATCGCGCGCAACCTCGTCGCCGACCACTTCAAGTCGAGCCGTTTCCGCCTGGAGGTCACCACCGGCGAGATGCTCGACGCCAACGAGGTGGAGCGCAGCCCCGAGGACTCGGTCCTGGAGTCGCTGTCCAGCGCCGCCCTGCTCGAGGCGGTGCGGAAACTCAACCCCCAGCAGCAGGAGTGCGTGACCCTCCGGTTCCTCCATGGCCTGTCGGTCGCGGAGACGGCACGGGTCATGGGGAAGAACGAGGGAGCGATCAAGACCCTCCAGTACCGGGCCGTGCGGACCCTGGCCCGGCTCCTCCCGGAGGACAGCCGGTAACCGACGGCGACCGCCCCCTTCCCCGGGGTGACGCGGGTCGTCGAATCATCCGTAGGGCGTAACCCGCCGCGCTCGGCGGTCGTTGTGCGGTTTGCAGACTTCCCACGGCCCCGCACCGGGGCGGGAGCACCCGAGCGGACGCTCCCCCGGCGGGCCGTGCGACCCTCCGGTGGGGCAGGGAGTCGACCGTGCTGATGAGAGGAGGGCCGCCCGTGATGGGAGCCGTATCGCCGAGCCGGCGGGCAAACGCCTTCGCCCAGGCCCTGGACGAGCGTGAGCCCGGGGACACCGCGGCGGCCGACCGGTCCGCGAGCACCGTCCCGGCCGTCCCGGCCGACCCCGACGCCCCGCGGCCGGCCGGGACGGCGAAGGAGCCGGGCGGGGAGGAGATCCTGCTGGCACTGGCCGGCAGGCTGGCGTCCCTGCCGAAGCCGGAACTGGCCGCCGATGTCAGGGCCGCGCAGCGGGCGCGCCTCGTCGCCGCCGCGGAGAGCGCTTTCGCCGAGGACGGCGAGGGCTCCCGGGCCGCCGGCGCCCGCACGGGCCACGGCGGGGCGCGCCGCGCCCTTCCCGTCGGCCCGCTGGGCAGACTCCGCCCCAGAAGCCGGCTCGGCAGAGGCCTCGCGGTGGGCGGCCTGGGCTTCGGCGTCGCGGCGGGCGCCTTCACCGGCGCCGCGGCGGCCAGTACCGACGCCCTCCCCGGCGACACCCTCTACGGGCTCAAGCTCGGCATGGAGGACCTCAAACTCGACCTGGCGGACGACGACGCCGACCGCGGCAAGGTCCATCTGAACCACGCCGCGACCCGGCTGCACGAGACCAGGCGGTTGCTGGAGCGCACCCGGTCGGGCCCGCTGGACGAGGAGTCGCTCACCGACATCCGCAGGGTGCTCTCCCGCATGCGGCACGACGCCTCCGAGGGGCACCGCCTGCTCAGCAGGGCCTACGAGCGGGAGGGGGCGCTCGGCCCGATGCGCGAGCTGTCGTCCTTCTCCCGGTCCCACCGCGATGTGTGGGGCCAGGTGCGCGACCGCCTCCCCCTGCCGCTCACGGAGGTGGGCGACGAGGTCAGCTCCGTCCTCGACGCCATAGAGGACGAGATCACCCCGCTGCGGTCGCTGCTGAGCGACACCCCGCAGGACGCGGAGTCCACCGGCGGCGGCACCGGCGACAGCCGTACGGACGACGGCCGCACGTCCGGCCCGACACCGTCCGCGCCGGACGGCGCACGGGGCGGACCGCGGGAGACGACCGGGCAACCCGCCACCCCCTCCGGCTCCCGGGAGACCGGGGGCGCCGGGGAGGCCCGGGAAGGGAGCCCTTCCGGGGACGGGGAGCGGCCGGGCTCACGGCGTGACGGGAGCGGCACACCCTCCGCCTCCCGGAGCGAGGCCACCGAGCTCCCCAAACCGGAGATCACCATTCCGCCCATCGTCCCGGAACTGCTGCCGGATCTGGGGGACACCAGAAGCGGCACCGACTGACCGGGCGGGGGGGGGGGGGGGGGGGGGGCCCCCCCGCCC